>JBHELN010000055.1:0-9292 GCA_046263115.1 Pseudonocardiaceae bacterium
GGGACCAGCCCCACCGTGGACACGACGACGTTGCGTTGCGAAAGCCCGAGGCCGTCCGGAGGGGCGTCGACGATCCGGCGCACGGCGTCGACCACGCGGCGGTAGTTGGCCAGCGGCTCGCCCATGCCCATGAACACGACGTTGGACAGCCGCCCCGGACCGCCGCTGAGTTCGCCATCGCGCATGGCGGCCGCAGCCGCGCGCACCTGATCGACGATCTCCGCGGTGGACAGGTTGCGGGTCAGCCCACCTTGGCCGGTGGCGCAGAACGGGCACGCCATCCCACAGCCGGCCTGGCTGGAGATGCACACCGTGGCCCGGTCCGGGTAGCGCATCAACACACTTTCGGTGAGAACCCCGTCGGCAGCTCGCCACAGAGTCTTGCGGGTAGTGCCGTTATCGCAGCTGACGTTCCGCACCGGGGTGGCCAGCTCCGGCAGCAGGGCCGCCACAAGCCGGTCGCGGACCGCCGCGGGCAGGTCGGTCATCGCGGCCGGATCGGTGCTCAGCCGCGCGAAATAGTGCCGGGCCAGCTGATCAGCGCGAAAGGCCGGCTCGCCGAGCTCCGTCACCGCAGCGCGGCGCTGTTCACGGTCAAGGTCGGCGAGGTGCCGCGGCGGCTTCCCCCGCCGAGGGGCCTCGAACACCAACGGCAACGCACTCATGTCACCTTCCACCATCCCAGTCCCGCTTCCGGGGTAACGGGGTCGGACGACGTGCGCACTGCGCGCCGGGTGTGCAGCCGGTAGCGGACCGGGATGGTCAACCCCGGGGTCTGCGCGATCGCCCGCGCCGCCACCGCGGGGGGGAACTCGATGCGCAGCGCGTCCTCCAGGGCACCGCGCTCACGGAACCGCCAAACAGTGTCGACTCGGCGGCATTGGAAACCCTGGACTGCGAAGAACGCCTCGACCGCAGCCGGCCGGTAACCGGGCGTCGCCGCGCACAGCCACTCGCCGTAGGGAGAATGCGCGCCATCCAGGTCGATGATCACCAGGGTGCCACCAGGACGAAGCACCCGTAGCGCCTCGGCCAGGCCCGGTTCGCACCCCGGGCCGAAGAAGTAGGCGATGCGGGCATGCACCAGGTCGGCGCTGGAGTCGGGTAGCGGTAACCGTTGCGCGCAGCCGGCGAGAACCCGGACGTGCGAATAGTCGCGAATGCGGTGGCGGGCACGGATCAGCAACGGCGGGTGCGGTTCCACGCCGGCGACGCTGCGCGCCCGCTGGGCGAATCGAGGTAGGTGAAACCCGTCTCCGCAGCCGACGTCGACGACGTCGGCACCGCCCCAGTCCACCAGGTCGGCCAGTGCCGCCCACAGCGCCCCGTCGGAGTCAACGGCCTCGTTCTCGCGCTCGTAGATCTCCGGCCAGTTCCAGATATTGGGGCTGGCCAACACCGCCAGATCAGTGCGCCGAGTCATTGCGATGTCTAGGCCGGCACGAACAGGCTCAGCAACAGCCAGGACACCACCGCCGATGGCAGCAGTGAGTCCATCCGGTCCATCAACCCACCGTGACCGGGCAGCACAGTACCCATGTCCTTGACCCCGAGGTCCCGTTTGATCAGGGACTCCACCAGATCTCCCCCAGTGGCCGTCAACACGATCGCCGCCCCGAAGAGCACACCTTGCCACAGCTGGCCACCCAACAGCAGGGTAACCGAAAGGGCACCCGCCACAGTCCCAGCCACCAATGATCCGATGAAGCCTTCCCACGACTTCTTAGGACTGATCGAGGGCGCCATCAGGTGCCGTCCCCCCAACACGCCGGTGGCGTAGCCACCCACATCCGACGCCACCCCGGCGAACATGAGACACGACGCGCGCGCGGCACCGTCGACCGGAACCACCAGCAACGTCGCGAATGCAGCGAACCCACCGACGTAGGCTGCGCTGAACACAGACGCGGTGACGTCTCTGACGTAACCTGCCGCACCTTTCGGGAAACGCCAAAGCAAGCAGAGCAGCGCGGTGATCACGAACGCGACGAGGATACCGTCACGACCGAACGGCCACGCCAACCACACCATCGCTTGCCCACCGATGAGTACCGGCGGCAGCGAGACTTTGATCCCGCCCCGGCGCAGGGCCCCGGCCAGCTCCCAGGTGGACACCGCCACGGTCACGGCCACGATGCCGATGAATACCTGGCGCACGGTGTATAAGGCCGCCAGGATCGCCGCACCCATCGACAGCCCGACGACGATCGCCGCCCACAGGTTTCGGCCCGCCCGCGGAGTGCGGGGACGCTGCGCCGGGTGCACCACAGAAATGGGTTGCTCAGGAAGCCTGCTCGCAGACACTCAGACCTCGAGCAACTCGGATTCCTTGTGCTTGACGAGTTCGTCCACCTGCGCCACGTAGCGGTGCGTGAGGACCTCGAGTTCCTTTTCGGCTCGGGTGACGTCGTCTTCGCCGGCCTGCCCGTCACGACCGATACGGCCGAGTTGTTCCTTGGCTTTGCGACGGACGTTGCGGATGGCGACCTTGGCGTCCTCTCCCTTGGCGTGCGCAACCTTGACCAGATCGCGGCGGCGTTCCTGCGAAAGGTGCGGGATGACCACCCGGATGATCAGTCCGTCATTGGTGGGGTTCACACCGAGATCGGAATCCCGGATCGCCTTCTCCATCGGCTTGAGCTGGCTGGGATCGTAGGGCTTGATCACGGCCATCCGGGCCTCGGGCACCGTCACGCTGGCCAGTTGAATCAACGGGGTGGCAGCACCGTAATAATCCACGACGATCTTGGAAAACATCGCCGGACTGGCGCGGCCAGTACGTACCGTGGCGAGATCCTCCTTGGCCACCAATACGGCCTTTTCCATCTTCTCCTCCGCATCGAGGAGGGTGTCGTCGATCACGGTTGCTCCTTGTAACTAGCCTGATAAGCCCGTTAGCTCTGATGTCCTTGGGACGCTTGATATCCATAGGACACAGTGCTGACGAGGGTGCCTATCGGCTCACCACGCACCGCTCGGGCGATATTGCCCTCGGTCAGCAAATTGAACACGATGATCGGCAGCTTGTTGTCCATGCACAGGCTGAACGCGGTCGCATCTGCCACCTTGAGCCCCTGCTCAAGTACCTCACGATGGGTGATGTGAGTGAACATCGTGGCCGATGGATCGGTTCTGGGGTCGGCGGAGTAGACCCCGTCGACCGCCTTGCCCAGCAACAGGACCTCACAACCGATCTCCAGTGCCCGTTGAGCGCCGGTGGTGTCGGTAGAGAAGTATGGCATCCCCACACCGGCACCGAAGATCACCACGCGGCCCTTCTCGAGGTGTCGGATGGCCCGGCGGGGTATATACGGCTCGGCGACCTGGCCCATCGTGATGGCTGTCTGCACGCGCGTATCGATCTTATGCTCACGTTCCAGAAAATCCTGCAGCGCCAAGCAGTTCATGACGGTGCCGAGCATTCCCATGTAGTCGGCGCGGGAACGTTCCATGCCGCCCTGTTGCAGCTCCTCGCCGCGGAAGAAGTTCCCTCCGCCGATCACCACCGCCATCTGCACCCCGCCGGCAACGACGGCGGCTATCTGCCGAGCCACTGCTTTGACCACTTCGGGGTCTACCCCCACTCCCCCGCCGCCGAACATCTCCCCGCCGAGCTTGAGGAGCACTCTGCGGTATCCCGGAACCATCAGCCGGCCGGCGTTCATCGGGGGGTCAGGCCTGGCCGACCTCGAAGCGAGCGAACCGCCGGACAGTTACACCTGCCTCGTCGACAACGGCCTTGACGGTCTTCTTGGAGTCCTGTACCGACGCCTGCTCCAGCAACACGGCGTCCTTGAAGAAGCCGTTGAGCCGGCCTTCAACGATTCTCGGCAGCGCCTGTTCCGGCTTGCCCTCCTCGCGGGCGGTTTCCTCGGCGATGCGCCGTTCGTCGGCGAGCACGTCAGCGGGCACCTCCTCCCGGGCGACGAAGCGCGGTTTCATGGCCGCGATCTGCATCGCTACCGCGCGCGCCGTCTCGGACGAAGCGCCCTCGTATTCGACTAGCACGCCGACTGCCGGCGGCAGGTCGGAGGCGCGGCGGTGCAGATAGGTGGCCACCTCGCCGTCGAAGGACACCACTCGGCGCAGCTGCAACTTCTCGCCAATCTTGGCCGATGTCTCCTGCACCACATCCTCAACCGTGCGGTCACCCAGTGGTGCCCGGGCGAGCGCCTCGACGTCGGCGGGACGGATCCGGACCGCCTCGGCGACGATCCGGCTGGCGAGCTCTTGAAAATCGGCACCCTTGGCGACGAAATCGGTCTCGCAGTTGAGTTCGATCATCACGCCGCCCTCGGCGGCCACCAGCCCGTTGGCAGTCGTGCGTTCGGCTCGCTTGCCGACATCTTTGGCACCCTTGATCCGCAGCAGCTCAACCGCCCGGTCGAAGTCGCCGTCGGATTCTTCCAGTGCCTTCTTGCAGGCCATCATGCCGGAACCGGTCAGGTCCCGGATGCGCTTGACATCGGCGGCGGAGTAATTCGCCATCGTGGCTCTACCGTCCTGGAGTTCGTTTATCGGATTGAAAATGATTGTGCCGCTGATCTGCTCACGTGTGCGACACTCCATTATTGGCAACCATCGTTTCGCTTTGCGGCGCTACGGATTCGCGCTCCACGGCGTCGCCGGGAGCAACGTTGCCGGCACCAGGATCACCCGCGACCATCAGCTCCTGCTCCCATTCGGCCAGCGGCTCGTCGACGCCGACCCCGGACTCCGGCTTATCCGTGCCGTCTGCTCCGGAGGAGCGCCCAGCCCGTGACATCAGGCCGTCTGCGGTGGCGTCCGCCACCACGCGGGTGAGCAATGCCGCAGAGCGGATCGCATCGTCGTTGCCCGGGATGGGGTAGTCGACCTCGTCCGGGTCGCAATTGGTGTCCAGGATGGCCACGACCGGGATGCCCAACTTGCGGGCCTCGCCGACGGCAATCTGTTCTTTCTTGGTGTCCACCACCCACACCGCGCTGGGGACGCGCTGCATGTCACGAATACCACCCAGGGTCTTCTCCAGCTTGTCCTTCTCCCGCGTCCGCATCAGAATCTCTTTTTTGGTCAGCCCGGAAAAACCGCCGGTCTGCTCCATGGCCTCGAGTTCCTTGAGGCGTTGGAGACGCTTGTGCACAGTGGAGAAATTCGTGAGCATGCCACCCAACCAGCGGTGGTTCACGAATGGCATGCCAACCCGCTGCGCCTGGTGCGCGATCGCTTCCTGAGCCTGTTTCTTGGTGCCGACGAACAGGATGGAACCGCCGTGGGCGACGGTCTGCTTGATGAACTCGTAGGCGCGGTCGATGTAGGTCAGCGTTTGCTGCAGGTCGATGATGTAGATGCCGTTGCGCTCGGTGAAGATGTAGCGTTTCATCTTCGGATTCCAGCGGCGGGTCTGGTGACCGAAATGCACGCCGGAGTCGAGCAGCTGCTTCATGGTGACGACGGCCATAGCCCGTGCACACCTCGATGTGTCGGGCGCACCGGTTTCCGCCGGCGCGCTCATGCGGTTGTCGCGACGGGCCGGGTGGACCGCCGCCCTGGCGCCAGGCCGACGTCCGGACCCCGTGCGATCACGACCGCAACGGGGACCGCCGGACACCGAAACCCCGGAGGGCGCAGCGCTGGCGCGCGAAGTCGACCCGCGCGCGGGCCGCCCCCGCAGTCTACGCGCCCCCGAAACCATCCACGTCACCCCACCATCGGCGCAGTCTGGATGCAGACTGCGTTCTTAGCGGCGCTACTCGGGCCCGGATCACCGCAGGCTGCATCCAGAATGCGGCGTGGGCGCAGTTGTGCACATGGAGACCGGTTATCCACAAGGTCAGGAGGTCGTGCTGGGCGTGGAGGGGTAGCCGGGGGCATGGTGCGAGGGTGTCTCGGATTCTGATCTGCAGCATGCTTGTGGCGGTGCTATCCGCAGGATCGCCGGCCATCACCGGCCCGACCACCCGGCCGCATGCGGACCGGCCGCCCGGGCAGCAGTTCGGCTGGCCGCTGACCGGTTCTCCGACCGTGGTACGGACCTTCCAACCCCCGGCATCCCGGTACGGGCCAGGTCACCGCGGTGTTGACCTAGCGGCGGGAGCCGGCGCCCCGGTGCTCGCCGCCGGCGCCGGCATGGTGGTCTTCGCTGGGATGGTGGCCGGCCACGGTGTGGTGTCGCTTAGCCATGAAGGGCACCTGCGCACGACCTATGAACCGGTGGCAGCAAATGTCGTCGCCGGCCAATGGGTCGGCAAGGGGGCGCAGATCGGTACCGTGCAGCCCGGGCATGCCGGCTGCTCGGTACCGGTATGCCTGCACTGGGGTGCTTTTCGTAGCCCGACGCAAGTTCCAGTCCCAGGCGACTTCGAGCGGGAGTACCTAGACCCGCGTCGGCTGATCGGAAGCGCTCGGGTGCGCCTGGTGCCGATCGATGGACCGCCAGGCGGAACTCAGGCCCGGCGCAGTCAGCCCGCGGAGGCTTCCAGCATCTTGCTTCGAAGCCGGAGTACTGCTCTGGTGTGCAGCTGGCAGACCCGGGATTCGGTGACACCGAGCACCCGGCCGATCTCGGCAAGGGTGAGATTTTCGAAATAGTAAAGCGATACCACCACCCGATCGCGGTCGGTGAGCTGCGAGACGGCTTCGGCGAGCAGTCGCCTGCTTTCCACTGAATCGAGCAAGGCGCCCGGTTCTTGTGCTGTGTCGTCAGGCAACGTCTCGGCGATCGAGGTGCCCCCGCGACCGACGGCCATCAGCTCGTCCAACGCGACCACGCTGGTCAGCTGTAGCTGGGCATACAGCTCGCGCAGCTCGGCAACCCCGATACCGAGCTCGGCCGCCACTTCCGCATCGGAGGCCGAACGCTGCAATCTGGTCTCCAGGCGCTCCAGCGCCCGCTCCACCTCACGGGCCCGGCTGCGCACCGAACGAGGCACCCAGTCCTGAGCACGCAACTCGTCCAGGATCGCGCCCCGGATCCGTTGCATTGCATAGGTCTCGAACTTCAAGCCCCGTGCCGGTTCGAACCGGTCGATGGCGTCCCACAGGCCGAACACTCCCGACTGCACGAGGTCCGCGATGTCCACGTGGGACGGCAACCCGGTGCCGACGCGGCCGGCCACGTACTTCACCAACGGCGCATAGTGCAGCAGCAGCCGGTCGCGCAAGGTAGCGTCGCGACCCTGCCCATAGGCCTGCCACAACGCGACGATGCCGGCCTCCACCTCGTCAGCCCTGGCGTCAGCAGTCCAGCTGCACGCCGCCGCATCGGCGGGGGGGACAGCAGTCAGGATGCGGTCACAACCCCCGGAATACTCAGGAACGGGGGTGGCTCCGGTCATGGATCGCTTTCAGCCTCTCAACCGTGACATGCGTGTAGAGCTGCGTGGTGGCGAGCGTAGCGTGACCGAGTAACTCCTGAACGCTGCGAAGGTCTGCGCCGCCCTCCAGCAGATGAGTCGCGGCGCTGTGCCGCAGGCCGTGCGGACCGATATCAGGTGCGCCCGGCACCGCAGCCACCGCGTCGTGCACCACGGTCCGGATGATCCGTTGATCGACCCGCCCTCCGCGTGCGCCGAGAAACAACGCCGCCGCCGAATGGGAACGCACGAGCATGGGGCGGCCGTCATCGAGCCAGCGGAGCAGGGCTCGTTGGGCCGGCACTCCGTAAGGGACTGCGCGCTCTTTGGCACCCTTGCCGAGTACCCGGACGAGGCGCCGTTCCCGGTCGAGGTCGTCAAGATCGAGGCCACAGAGCTCGGCGACGCGTATCCCGGTCGCGTACAGCAACTCGACGGCTGCATGATCACGCAACGCAAGCGGATCCGCCTCAGCGGCGCCACGTTGCGCGGCGTGCAGCGCGGCCGCAGCCTGTTCCGGATGCAATACCGCGGGCAGAGCCCGCCGCGGCCGCGGCGCGACCAGCCGCGGACCCGGGTCGTCGCCCATCACACCGACCCTCGTCGCCCACGCGGTGAAGGTGCGGGCTGCTGCCGCGCGCCGCGCCAGTGTGCTGCGCCGGTGCCCGGCTCGGTACTGCGCACCCAACCAGCCACGCAGTAACGGCAGATCCAAAGCTGCAAGATCACCGCGGCCGGAGTCCGACACGTACCGCAGCAATGCGGTGACATCACCACGGTAGGCGCGCACGGTGTGCGTAGATAACCCGCGCACGGATGCCAGGTGGGCCACGAACTGCTCCCGATACGCCGCCAGGGCATCCGGCAGCGAGTCGAATTCCCGTCGCTCCTCGCGCACCCGCAGCACGCTGCGCTGCCGAGCGCGCCACGTCAAGCACCGCCACGCCCGTCGTCGGCAACGATCCGATGCCAACCACTGATCTCGCATCCCACCAAGCCCTGCAGCTCCAGCAATGGCAGCGCGGAACGCACCCGGTGTAGCGGCACGCCGGAATCGTGCACCAGCTGCTCGGGATGCCGGCAGGCCCGCGCGGGCAGCGCCTCGTACACAGCACGCAGCTCCGGGCTCAATCCGTCGATCCGCCGACGAGGCGTGGTCAACGGCGGCGCGAGGTCTTCGCCGATTCGCCCGACGGCTTCCAGCACCTCTTCCACCCGGGTCACCAGTACCGCATGCTCCTCGCGGATCAGCAGATGGCAGCCGACGGACAACGCCGACGTCACCGGGCCGGGTACTACCATCACGACCCGGCCCAGCGCGGCTGCGGCGGTGGCGGTGCGTCGGGCGCCGCTGCGCACTCCCGCCTCGACCACAACGGTGCCGGCCGCGAAGGCGGCAATCAGGCGGTTGCGGACCAGGAAGCGGTGTCGCGCCGGTCGGATACCGGGTGGGTACTCGCTGACCACCGCGCCACCCGTAGCGATCCGATCCAGCAACCCTTGGTGGCCAGCCGGATAGGATTGATCTAGCCCGCAGGCCTGCACCGCGACGGTAAGACCCTCAGCCGCCAGTGCACCCCGGTGGGCAGCACCATCGATTCCGAACCCAGCACCCGACACCACAGCGAGGCCACGCTCAGCGAGCCCGTAGCCGAACTCGGCGGCCACGTGCTCCCCGTATCCGGTGGCTGCCCTGGCCCCAACCACCGCCACGGCCCGAGTACTGATCTCGTCCAAGCGCCTTCCTCGCACCCACAGCGCCACCGGCGCTCGCCAGCGCTCGTCGGCTTGGGCAGCCGGCGCGTCGAAGCAGTGGTATGACCCGGCGGGCCACTCGCTGTCCTCGGGAACCACCAACCGGCCCCCGACCGCGGTGATCGCGGACAGGTCCGCGTCGGCCCGATCGTCGTCTCGGCGTGCACCGGTCTCTGTAGCCACCCGATGCGGCACCTGCCCGG
>JBHELN010000056.1:0-4696 GCA_046263115.1 Pseudonocardiaceae bacterium
GTTGTGCCCTGTTGGGGTTGGTTTAAAGTGCCCGGTGGGTTTAGAGTGCCCTGTTGGTTTGTCGGTCCGGCGGAGTAGTCGCGGCAGACGCCGGGCTTATTGCACCTGCACTCGCCGGGGTCCCAGAAGGCTACAATGCTATGGTTTGAAACTGCCGGGGCTGCCGTCGCCATAGGCGCTCCCGCTAATGTGAAGGCGGTGGCCAACAAGAACGCCGGGATCGCTATCATGGCCCATTTACGTATCGGCCGGTCGGTGACACTTCTCGCAATTCCAACAGTGGGATTCGTGTCAGAAGAGCTCATCAACTTCTCCTCGGCTGGCCAATTGGAAATTATTGTCCCACCTGCCTTGCTTGGAGGCAACCCGCCATAGCACGACTGTCGGGCTATAATTGCATAGGCCATCTTTACCACACCGCTCGCCCACCTGCCGTCCACTCGGTGAACAACGGGGGTTGCCCGCCGATGCTTGTCGCGCTCGTCGCTGCTGCCTTCGTTTTGGGGCCGGCGGACGGCGTCGTGGTGAGCAGATCCCGTAGCCGGCTCAGCGCCCGGTGCTGGGCCACCCGGACCGCGCCTGGCGTGGATCCCACCGCCTCGGCGGTCTCCTCCACAGACAGTCCCACCACGACCCGCAGGTGCAGAATCTCGCGCTGTTTGTCCGACACCGCTTCCAGCAACCTGGCCATCCGCCCGGCGAACTCGCCGTTCATCACCTGTGCCTCCGGGCCGTCGGTCAGATCCGTCGTGTCAGGGAGGTCGGCAACCGGCTCGGTGCGATTGCGCGCCGCCGACCGGTGGGCGTCGGCCACCTTGTGCGCGGCGATGCCGTAGACGAAGGCAAGGAAAGGCCGGCCTTGATCGCGGTAAGCCGGCAGGGCCGTCAGCACAGCGATACACACCTCCTGGGCCACGTCGTCGGCTGAGGTGAACGTCCTCTCCTGACCGCCGACGCGGGTGCGGCAGTACCGCAACACGAGGGGACGGATCCACCGGAGGACACCGTCAATGGCGGCGGCGTCACCGTTGACCGCAGCGCGGACGAGGGCGTCGCGGTCGCTGCTCGCTGCGTTCACTGCCGCGGCGCATGCCGTATGGACTGCGAGCGCGCACCGCGTGATGGGTGCCAACGACGCTTGTGGACCGAGTACTGAAAGCGTAGTCACCGGGTGCCCCTTTTGCTGATTGACCAGCCACCGTGTCAAGTTCTGTGATGCCTCGCCGTGCGTGCTGCATCAATATGTCGGACGGGCAGGGGCCAGTCGTCCGTTCCAGGGACCATCTTCGGCCTACCGCAGGACCCGTACGCAGATACATCAGCTGTGGTATCCGTGGCGGCGCTGCTACATCGAAGAGCTCATCGCCCGTCCGCGCGCCTCCGCTATGGATGCTGGGCTCGGTGCAGGTATACAGCGCGGATGAGTAATTCGAGCCCTGAGTCGGCCCCTCTGGATTTGCGCCCACTGCCCGGTAGCGAGCAGCGGGCGCTGCCGCGGGCGATCCGCGCTGTCGATCCCGTCCCGGCGGACACGGTGATCGAGGTGACGCTGGTGTTACGCCGCCGTGCCGAGTTGCCGGACCCGGCCGGCGCCGCGCCGGTTTCTCGTGAGCAGTTCGCCGCCGACTACGGTGCCGATCCCGCTGACGTCGAACTGGTCACGGCGACGGTCACAGCGCTCGGTGCACGGGTGATCGTGGTGCGCTCGGCCGCCCGGCAGGTACGGATCGAGGCCACCGCGGCGGCCCTGAGCCGGATGTTCGGCACCACCTTGGAGCTGGTCACCAGCGAGGACTCGACTGGCACGGAGGTCACCCACCGGGTGCGGACCAGCGCGTTGAGCGTGCCGGCCGTCCTGGATGGCGTGGTCACCGCGGTACTCGGACTCGACAATCGCCCGCAGGCGCGCCCACAGTTCCGCTATCCCGTCCCCGCCGCGGTGTCGACCAGCTACACCCCGATACAGCTGGGCCGGATCTACCGCTTTCCTGACGGCACCGACGGTGCTGGTCATGCCATCGCGATCATCGAGCTGGGTGGCGGGTTCGAACAGGCCGATCTCGACGTCTACTTCGCCGGCCTGGGCATCAGCGGGCCGGTGGTAACCGTGGTGGGTGTCGACGGCGGGGCGAACACCCCGGAACACAATCCCAGCGGCGCGGACGGCGAAGTGCTGCTGGATATCGAGGTCGCCGGTGCGCTCGCGCCGGCCGCCAGTCTGGTCGTCTACTTCGCCCCCAACACCGACGCCGGTTTCGTCGACGCGGTCGCGGCCGCCGCGCACGCCCCGCCGCCGCCTACGGCGATCAGCATCAGTTGGGGCCTCTACGAGGACGGCTGGACCGCTCAGGCCCGCACGGCGCTGGATGACGCGCTTGCCGACGCTGCGGTACTCGGGGTGACGGTGACCGCGGCCGCGGGCGATGATGGCAGCACCGACGGCGCCACCGATGGGCGCTCCCACGTCGACTTCCCTGCCTCCAGCCCGCACGCCCTGGCCTGCGGTGGAACCCGGCTGCAGGCCAACCCGACCACCGGGGAGGTGGTCTCCGAGACCGTGTGGAACAACGGCGCCGGGCGCGGGGCCACCGGCGGCGGCGTCAGCAACGCGTTTGATCAGCCGAGCTGGCAAGCCGCGGCCGGAGTGCCGTTGCAGCACGGTAAGCCTGGTCGTGGCGTTCCGGACGTCGCTGCCGTGGCCGATCCGCAGACCGGCTACCGGGTCCGGGTCGATGGCACTGACACCGTGATTGGCGGCACTAGCGCGGTGGCTCCACTGTGGGCGGCACTGGTGACCCGCTTGGCCCAGGCGGCGCAGCGCCGGCTGGGCCTGCTGCAGCCGGCGCTCTACGAGGTGCCGCGCGGTTTCCGGGACATCACCACGGGCAGTAACGGCGCCTTCGCCGCAGGCCCAGGCTGGGATGCCTGCACCGGGCTCGGCGTGCCCGACGGCACCGGACTGCTCGCCGCCTTGCGCCAGCCTCCCAGCCCAACTCCACATCTAGCCCGCTGTCCGGAAGCCGGTCGCGAGGCACCGCCAGCGGCTCCCGGCTGAGCAGCGGATTCACTGTCAGGTCGGCGGTGCCGACCGGGGGCAGGTTATCCGGGTGGGCGAGGGGCGCACGACGATCACGCCCCACGCCGCGGGCCTCAGTAATAGTGCCGGCGACCGAACATAGGGCGCCCGATCGCCCCGAGCAGCTCCAGGATCACTCCCACCACTATCAAAATGATGCCAAGCGTCCACAGGATACCGATGCCAAGCAGCCAACCAACCACTAGCAAGATAATGCCGAGAACGATCATGATGTCTCCTCCGGAGTTGTTTACCGAGACCCTACGACACGTTCTACGAGTCTGCTCGCTATACTAGTCCATAGTGGACTTGGGGGAAAGCGGTAAACCGCCGATGATTCGGGAAGTCCATGGTGGTGTGTAAGCCGGGTTGAAAACGGGTACCTAGCCGACTGGCAGGAGTAAGTGAAGGTTCAGCAAACATAAATAGCGCCGTTTCCGGTCGACAGTTCGCGCTATTCGCGGTGTTTGCTGGGTCGACTCGAAGGCACTCGGGAGTGAGTCTGCCCGGACTGGTGTGACAAGGTGTGGCGGTGGCACCCAACGGGCGGCAGCGGTGGCGGCGCGCCGCGCTGGTGGTCGTCGGGCTGGCGGCCGCCGTACTGGCTGGCCGAGTGCTGTTCGACAGCAGCGACGAACTGCTCACCGCCGCTGACACCCTGACGTCGGTGCGGGTCGGTTGGGTGGTGCTGGCGGTCCTCGTCGAGGTGTTGTCCTACGCGGCGCGGGGGGCTGCGGCCGCGGTGGTACTTCGCCGCGCAGGCGGGGGAGCCGGGGTGACAACGCTCAGCGCGGCCACCTTGGCCGGCGGTGCGGCTGCCTACTGCCTGCCGTTCGGATTCGCCGCGTCCGGAGTGGTCATGGTCGATCTACTCCGTCGCCGGCAGGTGAGCGCGGTGGTGGCCGGCTGGCTGTTCGCGGTCTGCTCGGTGTTCTACGTCAGCTCAGTGACGGTGTTGACCATCATCGCGGTGCAGATCCCCGGCGATGACGACCCGGTCGCCGGTTTGCAGGCGATCAGCGCTGGATTGCTGGGTGCATTGGTCCTGTGCGGTGCCGGGTATGCATTGCTACGCCGGCCGGGAATCCGCGGTCGGCTGTCTCAACTGCTGCGCGGCATGTTCGGTCGGCGCCGCGCCGCGCGCAGTGACGATGGCCGGGTGAGCCGTTTTGGCGCCCTGCTGCTCACGGTGCGCTTGGCAGTGCGCAACTGGGCGCAGCAACTTCGCGCGGTGCGCATAACTCCCGTCATCGGGGCGGTGGCGTTCGTCCTGATGATGGTGTCCTGGGTAGCCGACGTCGCGGTGCTGGCGATCGCTTTCCTGGCATTGAACTCGGCCCCGCCATGGACCGGGTTACTGCTCGCGTACTGCGCCGGCCAGATCGCGGCGAGTGTGCCGGTGACTCCCGGCGGGATCGGGGTGGTGGAGGGCAGCATCACCCTGGCCCTGGTGGCTTTCGGCGGCGCCGAGACCATCACCCTGGCGGCTGTCTTGCTGTACCGGTTGATCGCCTACTGGGGTTGCCTTCCCGCCGGCGGGCTGGCCTGGCTGGCGCTGCGAACGACATCGCGCGTTCCCGCCACGGCACCCGGTGCGGCCCGGGATGAGCCGGTGACCGC
>JBHELN010000057.1:0-14926 GCA_046263115.1 Pseudonocardiaceae bacterium
GTGACGATGTACGCGTCGGATCCGATCCCTCGACCTGCCGGTCGGCCGGTCTCGGCCACTCCGCTACGGTACCATCTGGAGTTGGCCAAGCTGGGCGTGGACGAAAGTTATGTCGTACTGCCCCGGTCACTGGCCGAGTCGATGCCCTTGCCATGGCAACAGCAGATGGCCTATCTCATCGACGAGTTCCACCGGACCCACGGTGATCTTCCGTGGCCCCTCTACCGGGTGGTGCCCAGCCGCGCCGAGCGGCTGGTCGACCTGGACGAGAGTCAGCTGGCGGAGGCGGGCTACCTGCTGGAGATCGACGGTAGCGGCGAGTTGGTGTATCGCGACCGGAACGACTCCGTGGTGGCCGATCCGCAGTCGACGGAGGTTCTGGTGTCTTGCCTCGACCCGATATTCCACCAACCGCCGGCCATCAGCCCGTGACCTCGCGGTCCGGCGTGTCGCGCCCCCATGCCCCGCGTGTCGCGTCCCCGTGTCGCGAGCCCGACACACCGGGCGCAACGGCACGACACACCGGCGGGGACGGCACCGGCACGGGCAGCGGGCTCAGTGGTATGCGTGCTGGGGGCCTGGATAGGCGCCCGAGCGGACCTCTTCGGCGAACTGACGTGCCGCCTCGCGTAGCCGATCACCCAACTCGGCGTACGTTTTGACGAATTTCGGCACGCTCCCGCCGGGTGCCCGAAATGCCGCCATGTCCTGCCACACCATGACTTGTGCATCGCAGGCCGACCCGGCACCGATGCCGATGGTGGGCACGCTGGTCACCGCGGTGACTTGCTCGGCCAATTCGGCAGGGATGACCTCCAATACGATGGCGAATGCACCCGCGGCCTCCAGTGCCTTCGCGTCCTCGAGCAGGAGTTCCCCGTCTTCGCCCCGCCCTTGTACCGAGTACCCGCCCATCGTGTGGACCGACTGCGGGGTGAGCCCGAGATGGCCCATCACCGGGACGCCGGCCGCGACGAGTGCTTCGACCTGAGGCGCCACTCGGCGTCCGCCCTCCAACTTCACGGCATGCGCACCGGCTTCCTTCAGAAACCGGGCTGCCGTGTCCAGTGCCTGCGCAGGGGACGATTGGTAGCAGCCGAAGGGCAGATCTGCCACGACCAGGGCTCGGCGGGCCCCACGGACCACGCCGCGAACCAGGGGTATGAGCTCGTCGACGGTCACCGGCACTGTCGTGTCGTAGCCGTACACCACGTTGGCCGCCGAGTCCCCGATCAGCAGTACCGGAATTCCAGCGGCGTCGAGCAGTGTCGCGGTGGAGTAGTCGTACGCAGTGAGCATCGCCCATTTCTCGCCGCGGCGTTTAGCCGCTATGAGGTCCTGGACACGGACTCGCCTGACCTTCTGGGTGGGTCCCACCGGCCCGC
The DNA here is from genome assembly GCA_046263115.1 of Pseudonocardiaceae bacterium. Taxonomy (GTDB): domain Bacteria; phylum Actinomycetota; class Actinomycetes; order Mycobacteriales; family Pseudonocardiaceae. The sequence goes on from JBHELN010000057.1 coordinate 1,386, forward strand.
CGTACAGCGCGGGTTTGCCAGCAACTGCGGTCATCATTGACCGTCCTCCCTCGAGGCCGGCCGTGCTCGCCGGTCCCCGGGTCATGCCGGATTGGTTATGCCACCAGCCTGACATCGATTGTCCGGGCTTGGCATGAGCCTGCGACGAGGCTCACAGCCGCCCATCTCAGGACGGTGCACTGCGGTACAGACTATGGGGAACGTTCGCGCCAGCGGTTGGTGATCGGTAGCCGTCGGTCTCGACCGAACGCTTTCAAGGTGATCTTCGTGCCGGGCGGGTACTGCCTGCGTTTGTATTCCGCGGCATCCACCATGCGCACGATTTGTTCGACGAGTTCAGGCGGGAAACCCGCCGCCACCAAGTCGCCAAAACCGCGGTCACCTTCTACGTAGTCATCGAGTACCTTGTCGAGCATTTGATAGTCGGGCAACGAGTCGGTGTCCAGCTGGTCAGGCCGAAGCTCAGCCGACGGTGGCTTGCCGATCGAGTTGGTGGGGATCGGCGGCATCTCGCCGCGCTTGTCGGCCACGGCGTTGCGCCACCGCGCCAGAGCCCACACCGCGGTCTTGGGTACGTCCTTGATCGGCGCGAAGCCACCGACCGCATCGCCGTAGATCGTCGAGTATCCCACCGCGAGCTCGGATTTGTTGCCAGTCGCCAACACCAGATGGCCGTGCTGGTTGGATAGCGCCATCAGTGTCACCCCACGGCAACGGGCCTGCACATTTTCCTCAGCGATCCCGGACAAATCGAGCTGGCGCACGAACACATCGACCATGTCCGCGATCGGCTGCACCCGGTAATGCAGCCCGGTGCGCTCGGCGAGACCGGCCGCGTCGGTACGGGAGTGCTCCGAGGAATACGACGACGGCATCGACAGCCCGTACACCGCGTCGGCGCCGAGCGCGTCGACCGCCAGGGCCGCACACACCGCGGAGTCGATCCCACCGGAAAGACCCAGCACCACCGACCGGAATCCGTTCTTGTGCGCGTAGTCCCGCAAACCGGTCACCAGCGCGCTCCACACCTCGGCCTCATCGGACAGCGGCTCGGGTGCCGGCGACGCCGGCGCAGCTCGCTACGCCGGCAGCGGGTCGTCGGTCAGGACGATGCGGCGGACGTCCAGGCCGGCGTATCGGCCTGACCGTCTAGCTGAGCCAGCTGGCAGATCCAGGTCATAGGTGAGGAAATGCTCGGCGAACTGCGGTGCACGCACCAGCAGCTCGCCGCGGCCGTCGACGACCATCGAGTCACCGTCGAAAACCAGCTCGTCCTGGCCGCCTACCAAGTTGGCGTAGGCCAGCGGCACGCCCGCCTCTCTGGCGCGGCGGGCCACCAGCGAGAGTCGGGTGTCGTCCTTGTTGCGTTCATAGGGCGACGCGTTGGGCGAGACGATCAGGTCGACTCCGGCTTGCGCCAGAGCGGTGATCGGCCCGCCCTCCTGCCAGAGGTCTTCGCAGATCACCATCCCGATCTCCAGGCCGTGCAGGCGGAACACGGTCAAGCTGGTGCCGGGGATGAAATAGCGGCGTTCGTCGAACACGCCGTAATTGGGCAGGTGGTGCTTGAACTGGTGGCCGACCACGCGCCCGCGGTACAACACGGCCGCCGCGTTACGAGGGCCGTGATCATCGCAGTCGAGATACCCGACAACGGCGGTCAGCTCGCCGCAGCCATGATCAACCAGCTGGGTCGCCAGCCCCTGGAGAGCGCGCACCGAAGCGGTGACGAACGAACCCCGCAGTGCCAGATCCTCAACCGGGTAGCCGGTGAGCGCCATCTCACCGAAGACCGCGAGGTGCGTACCGGCGGCAGCGGCTTCCCGGCAGCGCGCGGAGATCATCCTCGCGTTGCCGGCAATATCACCGACGCATGGGTTCACCTGGGCCAAAGCGACGCGCAGCTGGGGCATGTGGACATCATCCCCTGGTAACCACATAACAGTGTTATGACACGGTTACTCATTCACCAGTGCCCCCGGCGGCGAGCTGCTGCGGGCACCCTAAGATCACGCGGATGTCGCGCCTGTTGCGCTCAACCGCCGTGCTGACGATCGTGTGCGCTCTGAGTGGGTGCACCGCCGATGCCGCGGGTAGCGGGCTGCCCGACTACGACGCCGGACCGGTTTCCAACGGCGGCCCCGTCCCGTATCCGCACAGTGCGGTCGGGCGGGTGCCCTCGGGTCTCGATCGGTTCTACAGCCAGCGCCTGAGCTGGGGCGGCTGCCGGCCTTTCGCCACCACTGACCGCGACCGCCAGTTGTTCGAGGATCTCGCCTTCCAGTGCGCCAAGTTGGACGTGCCGCTGGACTACGCCAACCCGCAAGGGCGCACCGCGCAACTCGGGCTGCTTCGCCGACCCGCCGACAACCCGCCGGAGCGGCTGGGATCGCTACTGGTTAATCCCGGTGGTCCGGGAGCCTCGGGGATGACCGCGGTCGCGGCGCTGGCCAAGGCAGTAAACGGCACCGATCTGGGCCGCCGGTTCGACCTGGTCGGTTTCGACCCCCGGGGAGTCGGCGCCAGCCAACCCAAGATCGTCTGCCGGAACACTGAGGAGGAGGACGCCGAGCGGCTCGATGTCGACCTGGACACCTCGCCGGCCGGGGTGGCGCAGACCGAGAAGGACAACCGCGCCTACGCTGCGCTGTGTGCCCAGCGAGTGGGCAAGGACATGCTCGCCAACGCGGGCACCAGAGATGTGGCGCGGGATCTCGACGTCATGCGCTCGGCGCTGGGCGACACGAAGCTGACCTACCTCGGTTACTCCTACGGCACCCGGGTTGGCACCTCATACGCCGAGCAGTTCCCGGGCAATGTGCGCGCGATGGTGCTCGACGGTGCGCTGGAGCCGAATGGCAACCTGGTGGAGAGCTTGGCCAATCAGGGCGCCGGATTCCAGCAGTCGTTCGACGCCTTTGTCGACTGGTGCCGCTCGCAACCCCAGTGCTGGTTGGGCAACACTCCGCACTTCCTCGCCAACCAGGATTTCCAGCATTTACTGCTACCGCTGGCGACGGCAGCGCTGCCGGTCGGCGCCCGCAAACTGTCTTACACCGATGCGACCATCGGAACGATCCAGGCCCTTTACACCGACCAGCTCTGGCCGCGGCTCAACCAGGGCCTCACCGAGCTGGCCAGGGGCGACGGCTCAACGTTGTTAACCCTGGCCGACATCTACTACCAGCGCGACGCGCACGGCTACTCCGGTAGCCAAGACGCCTTCACCGCCGTTCGCTGCGTCGACGACCCCCCGGTAACGGACCCGGTAGTGGTCCAGGAGGCCGATCGGCGCTACCGGGAAGCCGCGCCGTTCCTCGACGACGGGCAGCCTCCATCCGCGGCTCGGGATGCCTGCGCTTTCTGGCCGGTGCCGCCTACCGGCAACCTAGGGGCCGATCAGCTCGACGGGCTGCCGCCAGTATTGGTGGTCTCCACGACGGGAGATCCAGCCACCCCGTACCAGGCTGGGGTGGAGCTGGCCCGGCGGCTGCGTGGCAAGTTGCTCAGCTATGAGGGAAACCGGCACACCGTGGTCCTGCAGGGCGTGAAGTGCGTGGATGAGACGGTGACCGACTACCTGGTCCGGCTGGCGCTCCCCAAACGTTCCTCGCTCTGCGCCACCTGAGTGGGTTGGTGGGTGCCTGCCTTGCCGATCAGTACCGCGCCGAGCGCGCCGAGCACGCACACTCCCGTGGTAAGCAAGAAGATGTCTCGGTACTCGGCACGCAGGGCGGTCTGGATGGCCAGCTGGTAATCGGCAAGCTGCTGCTGGTACAACTCCACGCTGACCCCGAAAGGCAGCGGCGTGGCCAACTGGGCGGTGAGCTCGCGAAAGCGATGCAGGCCCCAGGCGGATAGCGCCGCAACACCCAACAGCATGCCGGTCATCCGGGCCACCACTACCGCGGCGGATACCACACCGTGCCGATCGGGTGGCGTCGCGCGCAGCGCCGCGGTCGACACCGGCGCGATCACCAAGCCGAGACCCAAGCCGGCCAGCGCGAGATCGGCATCCAGCCGGGGCAGGTTCAGCGGGCCGACGTGGTGGCGGGCGGCCAAGACATCGGCGGGCCAGCCTGCGATGAGCACGTAGGCGGCCGCCGCCAGCAACATCCCGACCACCGCCACCACCGGGTTACCCAACCGGCTCGCAGCCAACCCGCCGAGCAACGCGCCGACCGGTAGCGCCACCAGGAACCGGACCAGGATCGCAGTTGCGGCGGTGGCCTCGCGACCCAGCACGGTCTGGGCGTATAGCTGGATGTCCACCAGGGTTACCAGCAGCGCCGCACCGGCGGTCAGGCTGACCCACAGCGAACTGGAGAAGATCCGCCACTGCACCCCGACCGGATCGAGCAGCCGCACCCTGGCATGCCGCTCCCACAACACGAACGCCAACCCGGTCACCGCGGCCGCACCCAGCACCGGCCAACCCCACGACGGCAGCACCGTACGGTCGGGGTCGGGGTTGTACAACCCGATTACCAGCAACCCGAGGGTCAGCGCCAGCAAGCTGCCGCCGACCAGATCCAGCGGTGCTCGGTGCGATGATGCACTTCGCCGGGACGGAACGGCCAGTTGCACCGCCACCACAGCGACGGCCGCGAGCGGCACGTTCACCCAGAAGACGCCACGCCACCCGACCACAGCGGCCAGCGCGGCACCATAGAGCGGGCCGAGCACGCTGCCCAGCTCCTGAGCCGCACCCAGCGCACCCAGTGCGCTGGATCGGCCGCGATCCGGCCACAGATCCGCGGCCAACGCCATCGACACGGGCAGCAACGCGCCACCGGCGACGCCCTGCAAGGTCCGTCCCGCCACCAGCACCGGCAATGTTTCCGCGACCGCGGTGACCACCGACGCGCCCGCGAACGTGATCAGGCATGCCTGCAGCAGCACGCGCCGCCCGAAGCGGTCAGACGCTTGACCCAGCAGCGGCATCGCCGCGACGTACCCCAGCAGGAAGCCGGTCACGATCGGAGTAGCCCGCTCGAGATGGTTGAGCGGAACTTGTAGGTCCCGGACCATGTCGACCAGCAGGCTGACCACGACATAGGCGTCCAGCGCGGCGAGCAGAGTGACGAGGGCGCCAGAAACCAGCGCCAGCCCGCGGCGCCGCACCGAGGTTACCGTCGCGCTCATCGATGCCGCACGAGATCACGCGGGTGCGGTGATCTGAGCCGGGGCGTCGTAATCAGAGAAATGGGCGGTGATGCCGCCGGTGTCGGTCGGGAATTGGGCCTTGATCAGCCGGGAGCCCTGGACAGCGACCCAGATGTCGCTGGGCTTGTCTGGGGCCAATCCCGGTACCAGCGTGCCGAGCGGCTGAGCGGGGAACGTCACCTGCAACCGGTAGCTGTCCACGCCGTCTACTTGCTCGCGCGCTTGCGTGCTGGGGTCTTTACCGCTGGCCAGCGCTGCCGCGATGCCCCGGTCCGGGTTCAGGATGATCGACGGGTCGTACACCGTGCCTGCGAAGGACAGCGGGAGTTTCTGGACCGGCCCGGTGGGAGGGCGCAGGTACAGGTCTTGACCGATAATAGTGAATTGGAGTTCGAGCAGCTGCCTGCCCTCGTCGACCTTGGCGGTGCCCTTCGCCGAGCCTTCCCGGGTGAGCTGACCCTCGGCGGAGCGCAGCTGGACTCCCGGCGCGTTGCCCTGGACGTCGAACGCGAAGCGCGTGGTGTTCACGGTGCGCATAGCCTTGGCGGAATCGGCGAGCAAGGTGGCTCCCTGCGGGAGAGTCCCAGTCTGACCAGCCCCACCACATGCCGTGACCAACGCGATGATCAAGGAAGTGATGACGGCAGCGAATGGAGCGGCAAGGCGCATTCCGTCATCGTAGGGGGCAGACCACTGCGCCGTCACGGACTGTCCTCTACCCTGCGCGCATGGATCGCCAGCAGGAATTCGTGCTGCGCACGCTGGAAGAACGCGACATCCGGTTCGTTCGGTTGTGGTTCACTGACGTACTGGGATACCTCAAATCGGTGTCGGTGGCACCGGCCGAGCTGGAAGGTGCCTTCGCCGACGGCATCGGCTTCGACGGGTCCGCCATTCAAGGCTTCGCGCGGGCCTACGAGTCCGACATGATCGCCAAGCCGGACCCGGCCACATTTCAGGTGCTGCCGTGGGAGAACCCGAGGGGCGAGCACTACTCGGCCCGAATGTTCTGCGACATCACGATGCCCGATGGTTCGCCGTCCTGGGCCGACCCGCGGCACGTGCTGACCCGGGTGCTGTCCAAGGCGGCGGCGGCCGGGTTCACCTGCTATGTGCATCCCGAAATCGAGTTCTACCTGCTGCGTGACCTGCCCGACAACGGTTCCGAGCCGGTGCCCGCCGACTCCGGTGGCTATTTCGACCAGGCCAGCCACGACGCCGCCCCGCATTTCCGCCGGCACACCATCGAGGCGCTGGAGCAGATGGGCATCTCGGTGGAGTTCAGCCACCACGAGGGCGCACCCGGCCAGCAGGAGATCGACCTACGCTATGCCGACGCGCTCACCATGGCCGACAACATCATGACCTTCCGGTATGTGGTGAAGGAGGTCGCGATCACCCAAGGCGTGCGCGCCTCGTTCATGCCCAAGCCGTACACGGCCCAGCCGGGCTCTGCCATGCACACGCACATGAGCCTGTTCGAGGGCGACCGCAATGCGTTCCACGATGACAACGACCCCTACGAACTCTCCGCCACCGGCCGGGCGTTCGTAGCCGGGGTTCTCGCGCACGCCCGGGAGATCACCGCGGTAACCAACCAATGGGTGAATTCCTACAAGCGCCTCATCGTCGGTGGCGAGGCCCCCACCGCGGTGTGCTGGGGGCACGCGAACCGTTCGGCCCTGGTCCGGGTGCCGATGTACTCACCAGGCAAGGCGTCCAGCCGACGAGTGGAGATCCGCTCCCCGGACTCGGCATGCAACCCCTACCTGTCCTACGCGGTGATCCTGGCCGCCGGGCTGCGGGGCGTGCGGAAGGGTTACGAGCTGCCGCCTGCGGCAGAGGACGACGTGTGGTCGCTGTCCGAACGTGAGCGTCGGGCCGCGGGGTACGCGCCGTTGCCGCAGAACCTGTCCGAGGCGCTCGTCGAAATGGAGAACTCCGAGCTCGTCGCCGAGGCCCTCGGGGAACACGTCTTCGACTTCTTCTTGCGCAACAAGCGCGCCGAGTGGGACAGCTACCGCCGCCACGTCACGCCCTACGAGCTCCGCACCTACCTACCAGTGCTGTAATCCCCTGCTCCGTGGCGTGTCGTTCCCTCGTGCACGCTGTGTCGTGCGCCCGAGTACGCCCTGATCGCAGCGCGCCGCCGCCAGATACTCGATCGACGCAGCGGGCCGAGCGGATCACGATGGCACGGTGAACGTTCGGCTGCACGATGACCTCAACGAGTACGTGGCGCTCACCCGGCTGTTTCTTGCGGCCCGACGGCGGGTACGTCTCGGATCAGACCGGTGTACACGCCGCTGGCTCATCGAGGGCAGGGATATGGGCAGCGCGGTCACTGCGGCCGCCGCGAGCTGGTCGCTGCAGGCCGGCGCCAAGCACGTGGTCTTGAATACCGATCTGTCGAACCCCATCTCCAACGCGATCTACCCGCGGATCGGATTCCGCCCCGTGTACGACGGCGTCGTGATCGCCTTCAGCCGCCCTCTGTGACCGCAGTCTGGATGCAGAACGCGCCAATTAGGCCCTCGATTACCGCCTTCTGCATCCAGACTGCGGGCTAGCCTGGCGAAGGTGAGGACGCGGCTGCTGGTGATTCAACCTTCCGACGTCGATCCTGTGGAACGGCTGGGGGAGTGGCTCACGCGGGCTGGGGCGGAGCTCACCGTGTGCCGCCCGGCGGCCGATGGGGTTCCCGAACGACTCGACGAGGTCGACGGGGTGGTCTGTATGGGCGGCGAGATGGGGGCGTACGACGACGCCGACCATCCATGGCTGGTCGCGCTGCGATCGTTGCTCGCCGCCACGGTCGCGCGCCGGTTGCCGGTGCTCGGCGTCTGCCTTGGTGGCCAGCTGCTGGCAGCGGCCACGGGTGGTGCCGTACGGCGCGCTGCCGGCGGCCCCGAGGCCGGCACCCTGCTCATCGCCAAGCGGGATGCGGCCGCGCATGACCCATTGTTCGCCCAGTTACCGCTGACGCCCGACGTCATCCAGTTTCACCACGATGAGATCCATCGGTTGCCGCCGGGAGCCACCCTGCTCGCCTCCTCACCGCGATCCGTGAATCAGGCGTTCCGGGTCGGTGCTGCCGGCTATGGCCTGCAGTGCCACATCGAGACGTCCCCCGCCACAGTGCTGTCCTGGGCCCGCCGTGACACCGCAGGTCACTTTCCTCCGCACCAGTTGGACCCTGATCATCTGGCCCAGGTGCACGCCGACATAGCGCAGGCGTGGCAGCCGTTTGCGGCCCGGTTCGTGGCGCTGTCCGGCGGCGAGCTGGCGTCGGCAGCAGGCATCGAGGGTCGCCGGGTACTACCGCTGCTGCACGGCTAGGGAGCGCTGCGGTGACGGAAGGCGGGCGCACCGGGCTTGCCCTGGCGCGGTTGGGGCTGACCGACGACAGTGCCGGGGCCATCCTCACCAAGCTTGGTTGGTGGGACAACGGGCAGGTCCGTCAGAATGCGGAAGACGCACTGTGGGCGCTGTCCCACGCGCCTGACACCAACCTCGCACTGCGCGCATTAGCCCGCCTGGCCAGCGCTGCCGGGCCGGAATGGGCCGAGCTGGATGCCGCTTTACGCCGGGAACCAGGTGTGCGCGGGAAACTGTTCGGGCTGCTGGGCTCATCGACTGCGCTCGGGGATCATCTCGTCGCCCACCCGTCAACATGGCATGGGGTGATCTCCTCGGAGGCGCTTCGAGCGAGCTGGGCGGATTGCGCCGCGCAGCGGCTGCTCGTCGCGGTCGGCGCTGATTCACCTGGTCCGGTGCCGGCGGCAGCGGCGACCAGGACCGGCGTGACGGCGCAGCGCGCACTGCGCGATGCCTATCGCGATCTGATCGCCGAGCTGGCGGCGGCCGACCTGGCAGCCGTGGTGGAGCCCGATCTACCGGTGGTGCCCTTCGAGCGGATCTCCAACGCGCTCGCCGACCTCGCGATCGGGGTACTGCGCGCCGCGCTGGCCGTCGCAATCGCCGAGGTCACCGCAGATGCGCCGCTACCGCGGCTTGCCGTGATCGCAATGGGCAAGTGCGGCGGCGCGGAACTCAACTACGTCTCCGACGTCGACGTGATCTTCGTGGCTGACGCCGAGGACGAATTGGCTGCCGCCACCAAACTGGCTTCGGCGACGATGCGGGCGGCATCAGCGTGCTTCGAGGTGGACGCGGCGCTGCGGCCCGAGGGTAAGGCCGGTGCGCTGGTGCGCACACTGGATGGCCACCTGTCCTACTACCGGCGGTGGGCCAAAACCTGGGAGTTCCAGGCGCTGCTCAAAGCCCGTCCGGTCGCCGGCGACGCCGAGCTGGGCACCCGCTACGTGGAGGCGGTGGCGCCGATGGTGTGGACCGCCGCGGAGCGGGAGAACTTCGTGCCCGAAGTTCAAGCGATGCGTCGCCGGGTCGCCGACCACGTACCGGTCGGGCTGGCGGATCGAGAGCTCAAGTTGGGCCACGGCGGCCTGCGCGATGTGGAGTTCGCCGTGCAGCTGCTGCAACTTGTGCACGGCCGCACCGACGCGTCGTTGCGCGTCAGATCCACCATGGAGGCGTTGGCCGCGTTGGCCGCCGGCGGGTATGTCGGCCGCGATGATGCCGCGAACCTGGCGGCCTCCTACCGCTTCCTGCGCCTGCTGGAACACCGGTTGCAGCTGCAGCGATTACGCCGCACTCATCTTCTCCCGCCCGACAACGACACCGCAGCGTGGCGCTGGTTGGCCCGTGCGGCCGGAATGCGGCCGGACGGGCGGCACGATGCGGTGCGCGTGCTACGCATCGAGTACACCCGCCAGTCCCATCGGGCCCGCCGGCTGCATCAAAAGCTGTTCTACCGGCCACTTCTGGAGGCCGTGGCCAAAGTACCGACCGAGGCCTACCGGCTGTCGGAGTCTTCGGCGAAGGCACGGCTGGCGGCACTAGGTTATGCCTCACCGCAGGGAGCCCTGGGACATCTGCGGGCGTTGACCGGCGGGGTGTCGCGGCGCGCGGCGATCCAATCCACCCTGCTGCCGGTGCTGCTGGAGTTTCTCGCCGACACCCCAAACCCGGACCGCGGGCTGGCCGCCTACCGGCGGGTGTCCGAGGCGCTCGACGACACCCCGTGGTACCTGCGGTTCCTGCGCGATGAAGGTGCCGTGGCGCAGCGGCTGATGGCCCTGCTCGGCACCTCCGGGATGGTGGCCGACCTGCTGGTTCGGGCGCCGGAGGCGCTGCGGCTGCTGGCCGACCCGGCCGAGATGGCCAACCGCGACCCGGCAGAGGTGGCGACGTCGTTGCGAGCCACCGCTGGCCGTCACCATGACCTTGGTGCCGCCGTGACAGCCGCCAGAGCGCTGCGCCGCCACGAGCTGTTCCGGATTGCCTGCGCCGATCTGCTCGGCCTGCTCGACCTGGACGCGGTATGCGCAGCGCTGTCCTCGGTATGGACAGCGGTGCTGGCCTCGGCGCTGGATGTCGCATTGCGCGCCGAGATCGAACGCCGGCAGGCGCAGCCAGCGAGGATCGCGGTGATCGGGATGGGTCGGCTGGGCGGCGCCGAACTGGGCTACGGTTCTGACGCCGACGTACTGTTCGTGTGCGAGCCGTCTGGCTCGACCGCAGACGCAGAGGTCGAGGCCGTCCGGTTCGCCGCGTCAGTCGCCGAGTCGGTGCGAAAGCTGCTCGGTTCCCCCAGCCAGGACCCACCCTTGGTGGTCGATACCGGGCTGCGTCCAGAGGGTCGTATGGGTCCTTTGGTGCGTACCTTGGCGTCCTACCGGGCGTACTACACCCAGTGGGCCCAGACCTGGGAGGCGCAGGCGTTACTACGAGCGGTGCCGCTGGCCGGCGACGTGGACCTGGGGGAGCGGTTCGTCGCGATGATCGACCCGGTGCGCTACCCCGCCGGCGGGCTAACCCCACGTCAGGCCACCGAGATCCGTCGGCTGAAGGCCCGAGTCGACGCTGAGCGACTGCCCCGTGGCGCCGACCCGACCACGCACACCAAACTGGGCCGCGGCGGGCTGGCGGATATCGAGTGGACGATCCAGCTGCTGCAGTTGCAGCACGCTTACCACGTCCCGACCTTGCGTACGCCCTCTACCAGCACCGCCCTACGCGCCGCCGCCGAAGCCGGACTGCTCGCTCAAGCCGACGCGGAGATCTTGCTGGCGGCGTGGCAGCTCGCCACCAAGACCCGCAACGTGCTCACCCTGGTGCGTGGCAAGCAGGTCGATCAGCTGCCCAGTTCCGGCCGCGAGCTGACGGCGGTGGCCAGGGTTCTGGGGCGCTCGGCGGACGATGACCCCGGTGAGGTGCTCGACGAGTACCGCCGCACCACCCGGCGAGCCCGCGCTGTCGTGGAACGGTCTTTCGGCTCCTGACCCCTGCCACCGTCAGTCAGTACCCGAGGGCGGGGTTGACTAGACCGAGCAGTGGCTGTCTGGCTGCGAACAGCTCTACATTGCATCGGATTCGGTCGGCGAACAGGGGCTCGGCCATCTCCCACGTGTTGGCGGTGTGCGGGGTGATCAGGCAGTTGTCGAGGTTCCACAGCGGGTGGCCGAAAGGCAGCGGCTCGGGTTCGGTGACGTCGAGGGCTGCTCCACCGATCGACTGGGCCCGCAGGGCAGCGACGAGGTCGTCGGTGACGACGTGGGCGCCGCGAGCCACATTCACCAGCCACCCATGACTGTTCATCTGCTCGAGCTCGGGTGCGCCGATGATGCCGACAGTCTCGGGCGTCAGGGCAAGGGCGAGTACGACGAGGTCGGCGCTCGGTAAGGCATCCCGCAGCCGGTCGGTGCCAACCACTTTCGCCGCACCGTTGAGGGGTCCGGGATGGCGGCGTACCACGGTGACGTCCACCGCGAACGGCGCCAGCAGAGCGAGCAGGGCTCGGGTGATCCCGCCGCCCCCCACGATGGTGACTCGCCCACCCATCAGTCGGCGTCCCGACGGCGCGCCCCACTGCCGGGCCCGCGCCCGGACCGGCAGCTGACGCAGCCCGGCGAGTCCCAAGGCCAGGGCGTGCTCGGCGACGGGTTGGGCGTAGGCCCCCTTTGTGCTCGTCCAGACCCGCTGGTCGTCGATGATCGACAGGAAGCGGTCAATACCCGCGAACGGCAGCTGAACCCACCGTATGTCGGGCGCCACCGTCAACAATGCGCTGAGCCCGGAGACATCGAGGGAATCGGTCCACACCATCGCTTCGGCGTCGGCGACGTCCACGACCACGCCGCCCCCCGCGCGGATGGCGTCGGCGACGATCGGCGCGGGCGGACCTGGCGCAACGGCACAAAGAACGGTCACGCCACCCAACGTTAAACGGCCGCCCTGAGCTGGAGCTGGGGAGGCAGTGGTGACGGAGTACGGCAAGGCAAGTTGGGACCGCATTTCAGGCGGTCCTGACGAGTGGGGACACCGCCTGGATGGTGGTAGCGACGGTGTCGGGGCGGACGCCAGCATCTGCGCCGGTTTTCTGGGCGTCGTAGGGTGCGGAGAGGCAACGGCGTCAGCGCCGGGGATGACGTCGGCCTGAGATGGTCACCGCGCGACACACTGTAGGCACGCATCAGTTTCCCCGGGGGGTGGCAGTGAGCGATGCGGGTGAGCTGATCGTTGGGCGCTACCGCCTGGTTTCGTGCCTGGGCAGGGGTGCGATGGGGGTGGTGTGGCAGGCCCAAGACGAGCGTCTGCACCGCACCGTGGCGGTTAAGCAGCTGTTGTTGCCCGCGAGGTTAACCGACAGTGAGGTGGAGGAAGCACGCAACCGGGCGATGCGGGAAGGGCGTATCACCGCCCGGTTGCACCACCCACACGCGATTGCGGTCTACGACGTGGCCGAGCACGAGGGTCAACCGTTTTTGATCATGGAGTATTTAGCCTCCCGGAGCCTGGCCACGGTGCTGTCCACCAAAGGTGTGCTGTTGCCTGAGGAAGTCGCCGACGTCGGCAGGCAGATCGCTTCGGCGCTGGCTGCTGCGCACCAGGCGGGCATCGTGCACCGCGACATCAAGCCGGGCAACGTGCTACTCGCGGAGGACGGCACGACCAAGATCACCGACTTTGGTGTGTCCCATGCGGTGGGGGATGTCACCGTGACCGCCACGGGGATGCTGGCCGGGACGCCCGCCTACCTGGCCCCGGAGGTCGCCCAGGGCCACCGTGCCAGCTTCTCCTCGGACGTGTTCTCCCTAGGTGCGACGCTCTACACCGCGCTGGAGGGCACGCCGCCGTTTGGAGTCAACACAAACCCGATTGCCCTGCTACACCAAGTGGCCTCGGGCGAGATCATTGCGCCCAGACGGTCCGGTCCGCTGACCCCGGTGCTGTTGCGCCTGTTGCAGCGCGACCCCGACCAACGCCCCACCATGCAACAGGCCCACGATGCG
>JBHELN010000058.1:0-3285 GCA_046263115.1 Pseudonocardiaceae bacterium
AGCCCACCAGCACCGGAACCGGCATGTCCCGGCCACGGCCTTTGGCCGACAGCAGCGCCTGCACCGCCGTTGCGGAAAACGCGTCGCAACCGAGCCCGTAGACGGTATCGGTGGGCAGCACGACGAGTTGTCCCGCCCGGACCGCGCTCGCCGCCGCGGTCAAACCGGCCAGCCGGCGATCCGGGACCGCGCAGTCATAGACAGTGCTCACGGATCCGAACCCTACGACCGCCCGCCGGCATCCGGTGGGCGGGCCAACGCGAGCCGTTGACAGCGCGTGATCCAAACGGCACGATCCGTGTCCGGTCGACTCCGGGAGGTCCACTTGCCCCTGTATCGCCGAGTGATGCTTGCGGCCATCGCCACCATGTGCGCGCTACTCGGTGTTCCCGCCAGCGCGGGCGCCAGGACCGTGGTCTCGCCCCGGCACTACGTCGCGCTCGGCGATTCCTACGCCGCGGGTCCGCTGATTCCGGTGCAGCGCATCGATCCGATCGGCTGCGAGCGGTCCACCAACAACTACCCGTCGCGGCTCGCCGCCGCACTGGGCATCGGCGATTTCACCGATGTCAGTTGCAGCGGCGCCAAGACCGACAACATGACGGCCGCCCAATCGGTGCTACTGCTGGGCACCAATCCACCGCAGTTCAACGCGCTGCGACCGGACACCGACCTGGTAACGCTGACGATCAGCGGCAACGACATCGGGTTCACCGAGATCGTCTACACCTGTGGCCGGGCCGCCGCCCTCGACCCGCTGGGCAATCCATGCGAGCGGGAGGCCACCGCCGGTGGCAACGATCTCTACGTGCAGCGCATCGCAAGCGCGGCACCCAAGGTCGGCAGGGTCATCGAGAGCATCCACCAGCGTTCGCCGCACGCGACGGTGCTGTTGGTCGGTTACTTGCGAATCCTTCCGCCCACGGAGGGCTGCTACCCGCTGTTCCCGATCGCCCGCGGTGACGTGCGCTATCTGGACGGTCTGCAACAGCAGCTCACCGCCATGCTGGCCAGCCAGGCCTACCGCCACGACGCATTTTTCGTCGACGCCTACGCGCGCTCCCTGGGCCACGACGCCTGCCAGCTGCCAGGCGTCAAGTGGGTGGAGGGACCCGTCCCGACCAGCCCGGCCGCCCCGGTGCATCCCAACGCCATGGGCATGCAAGCGGTGGCCGGCTTCGCTCTGGACACCCTCAGGTACGTGACGGCAACGGTGGGCTGAGCGTCGCTCGCCGCGCGGTGGCGAACCGTGGCCGACCGGCGAGATCGGCGTGATCGGCCACGTCGGTGAGCACCCGCCGGGCAGCCAACATCGCGGGGACGGCCACCGCATGCGAATCGTCGTGTTCGATGGCGATACTGCCGCCCTCGCGGAGCAGCCGGGTCCCGGTGCGCACCACATCAGGGATCACCGCGAGACCGTCGACACCGGCGAAGACGGCGGCAGGCGGGTCGTGCAAGGCGACCTCGGGTGGCAGCCGCGCGCCCAGCGGCACGTAGGGCGGGTTGCAGAGCACCAGGTGCGCCAGCCCGTCCAGCGCGGTGAGCAGCCCCGGATCGGCGATGTCACCGGCGTAGAGCACCACCGGCGTGTCGCCGGCAGCGGCACGTGCGTCGGCGTTGCGCCGAGCCCAGCTCAACGCCACCGGGTCGCGTTCCACGGCGTGGACCTGAGCATCGGGCCTGGCGTGCGCCACAGCGAGCGCCAGCGCGCCGGAACCTGTGCACAGATCGACCACCAGTGGCTTCGCCACGCCGTCCAGCGCGGCGAGCCCCCAGGCCAGCATGACCTCGGTTTCCGGGCGGGGGATGAACACCCCCGGACCGACCGCCACCTCGACAGGACCTATCGCTGCGGTTCCGGTGAGGTGCTGCAAGGGCACTCGCTCAGCGCGCCGGGACACCAGGGTGCGCAGTGCGTCGACTACCGGTGGATCGACCAGCGGAACCATTGGCAGCCGCCCTCGCGGCACCCCGACGACGTGCGCCGCGAGGAGCTCGGCGTCCACCCGCGGAGACTCCACCCCGGCGTCGGTGAGGATCCGTTCTGCCTCCAGCACCGCCAGGCGCAATGGCTGCCTTCTCATGAGGTGCGCAGGCGCAGCTCACGGTCGGCGCTGACCAGCGCGTCGAGCACCCCGTCGAGATCCCCGTCGAGCACCGCATCGAGGTTGTAGGCCTTGTAATTGACCCGGTGATCGGAGATCCGGTTCTCCGGAAAGTTGTACGTACGCACCCGCTCGGAGCGGTCGACCGTGCGCACCTGCGACCGGCGCTGCTCGGAGGCCTCCTGCTGAGCCTTCTCCTCGGCCAGCGCCTGGAGCCGGGCCCGCAGCACCTCGGTCGCCCGGATCCGGTTCTGGATCTGCGACTTCTCGTTCTGGCAAGAGACCACCGTCCCGGTTGGCAAGTGGGTGATGCGCACCGCGGAGTCGGTGGTGTTGACGCTCTGTCCCCCGGGACCTGACGAGCGGTAGACGTCAATGCGCAGGTCCTTGTCATCGATCTCGATCTCGACGTCGTCCGGTTCGGGATAGACCAGCACCCCGGCTGCGGAGGTGTGGATCCGCCCGGACGACTCGGTGACCGGTACCCGTTGCACGCGGTGCACCCCGCCCTCGAACTTCAACCGCTCCCAGACCCCGGATTGGTTCTGTGGCGCTTTGAGGCTGATCGTGACGTCCTTGTAGCCACCGAGGTCGGATTCTGTCGCATCGAGTACCTCGGCACGCCAGCCGTGCCGCTCGGCGTAGTGCAGGTACATCCTCAGCAGGTCCGCGGCGAACAGCGCGGACTCCGCGCCGCCCTCACCCGACTTGATCTCCATGACCACGTCGGAATGGTCGTGTGGATCCCGAGGCAACAGCAGGTCAGCCAGCTCGGTTTCCAGGCGTGGGATCCGGTCGGCGAGGGTGTCGGCCTCGGTGGCGAAGGTCGGGTCCTCGGCCGACAGTTCCCGGGCCACCGCCATGTCGTTGCGAGCCTGATCGAGCTCGCGGACGACCCGCACGATCCGTGATAACTCCCCGTAGCGCCGGCCTACTTTGCGCGCCGCGTCCGGATCCGCGTGCAGCGAAGGATCGGCGAGCCGGCTCTCCAGCTCGGCGTGCTGATCGAGCAGCGTCTGAACTGCCGCGGTGTCCACTGCGACTCACCGATTCTTCACTCGATACTGCTGATTACTTCTGGCGTTTGCCGTAGCGCTTCTCGAAGCGCGCAACGCGGCCACCGGTGTCCAGAATCTTTTGCTTGCCCGTGTAGAAGGGGTGGCAGTTGGAGCACACC
>JBHELN010000059.1:0-3436 GCA_046263115.1 Pseudonocardiaceae bacterium
AAACCTGACGCCAAGTCAGGCCCGTCGGCGGCCGGTCCGGCGCACCGCGGCGCGGGCGGAGCCCACGTCGGCCGGTGCCTCGGCTAGGGTTTCACCTGGGCGGACCGCTGCGGGAGCGGAGCAGCTCACCTTGCTGTGACAAGGGGGCGCGGCGGGCGGCGCTGATGCGGCGAGGCTAGCCTCAGCAGGGTCGGAGTCTGTCGCCCGAAGATCGAGGAGCACCACCCCGTGATGCGCACCCACCCTGCCGGCATGTTGCGCGCCGAGCATGCAGGGCAGACCGTCACCCTTGCCGGCTGGGTCGCCCGGCGCCGCGACCACGGCGGAGTGATCTTCATTGATCTGCGGGACTGGTCCGGAGTGACGCAGGTGGTGTTCCGCGAAGGCGACATGGCGCAGCGGGCCCACCGGTTGCGCGCCGAATTCTGTCTCCAGGTCGCCGGTACCGTGGCGGTCCGCCCGGAAGGCAACGGGAACCCGGATATCCCGACCGGTGACATCGAGGTCACCGCCGAGGAGCTGACGGTGCTCAGTGAATCTGCGCCGTTGCCGTTTCCGCTTGATGAGCACCTGGAAGTCGGCGAGGAGGTACGGCTACGGCACCGTTACCTCGACCTGCGCCGTCCCAACCAGGCAGCGGCGTTGCGGCTGCGCAGCGAGGCCAACCGGATTGCCCGCACGGTGCTGCACGAAGAGCGCTTCGTCGAGGTGGAGACCCCCACCCTGACCCGGTCCACCCCGGAGGGAGCGCGCGACTTCCTGGTGCCAGCGCGGCTTGTGCCCGGCTGCTGGTACGCCCTCCCGCAGTCGCCCCAGCCGTTCAAACAGCTGCTCATGGTCGCCGGTACCGAGCGTTATTACCAGATTGCTCGCTGCTACCGGGACGAGGATTTCCGGGCCGATCGGCAGCCCGAGTTCACCCAGCTGGACATCGAGATGAGCTTCGTCGAGCAGGATGACGTGATCTCGTTGGGCGAGAAAGTGATCGCTGCCCTGTGGTCGGAGCTGGCTGACCACCAGATTGAGTTGCCCATTAGTCGACTGACTTACCTCGACGCGATGGCCCGCTACGGAACCGACAAGCCCGACCTGCGCTTTGGGCTTGAACTCACGGACCTCACCAACTACTTCCTGGACACCCCGTTCCGCGTCTTCCAAGCGCCCTACGTGGGCGCGGTCGTCATGCCGGGTGGGTCAGAGCAGTCACGCCGGCAACTCGATGCTTGGCAGGAGTGGGCGAAGCAACGCGGCCACCGGGGCCTGGCCTACGTGCTGATCGGCCCAGAAGGTGAGCTGTCCGGCCCGGTAGCTCGTAACCTCGCCGAACACGAGCGGGAGGGCCTGGCCAAGGTGGTCGGGGCCAACGTCGGCGACTGCGTGTTCTTCGGCGCCGGCGATCCCCGCCAGGCCCGTGCCCTACTGGCCGCCGCCCGGGTGGAGATCGGCCGGCGATGCGGGCTGATCGACGAATCGGCCTGGTCATTCGTCTGGGTGGTCGACGCACCGATGTTCGAGCCGGTCTCGGGCAGCGGGGATGTCGCGATGGGGCACAGCAGCTGGACTGCGGTGCATCACCCGTTCACCGCACCGACACCCCAGTGGATCAACAGGTTCGAAACCGACCCGGGATCGGCGTTGGCCTACGCCTATGACCTGGTCTGCAACGGCAATGAGATCGGCGGGGGATCCATCCGTATCCATCAGGCTGAGGTGCAGCAGCGGGTGTTCCGGGTGCTGGGGATCTCCGACGACGAGGCACGGGAGAAGTTCGGATTCCTGCTCGAGGCGTTCCGTTACGGGCCGCCGCCGCACGGCGGGATCGCGTTCGGATGGGACCGGATCTGCATGCTGCTCGCCGGGGCGGATTCACTGCGCGATGTGATCGCGTTCCCGAAATCCGGTGGCGGTCTGGACCCGCTCACCGGCGCACCGGCCCCGATCACTGCCGAGCAGCGCGCCGAGGCCGGGGTGGACGCGAAGCCCACCGCGAAGGGCTAGCACGTGCTGCATTTGCGGCGGCGTTCGCGGTCGTCGCGGTGACCACTGGTGCTCGGCTGAAGCTAACCCGGCGTGGCCGGGACCTCCTACCGCACGCCACCGGGCTGGTGCTGCGGGATCTGATCGGTCGGTCCGCGGCGGTACCGTCGCGGTGTGTCCGGTAATGGGTTGGACGGGGATGAGGCGCTGTTCAGCGAGGGGCTGTTCGCTGCGCACACAGAACAGCTCGCGGAGCAGCGGCTGTCCGCCTCGGCGCCGCTGGCGGTCCGGATGCGGCCGATCACGCTGGACGAAGTCGTCGGGCAGGACCACTTGCTGGCGCCTGGTAGCCCGCTGCGCAGGTTGGTCGAAGGCGGCGCGGCAGCGTCGGTGATCCTGTACGGACCGCCAGGCACTGGGAAGACCACGCTGGCTCGGCTGGTTTCGCAGGTGACCGGCCGGCGTTTCGAGGCGTTGTCGGCACTGTCGGCCGGGGTCAAGGAGGTCCGCGCGGTGATCGACGCGGCCCGTCGGCGCCTGGGTCGCGAAGGCGGGGACGCCACTGTGCTGTTCATCGACGAGGTCCATCGCTTTTCCCGCACTCAGCAGGACGCGTTGCTGGGCGCGGTGGAGGACCGGGTCATCCTGCTGGTCGCCGCGACCACCGAAAACCCGTTCTTCTCCGTGGTGTCACCGCTGCTGTCCCGATCGCTGGTGCTGCAGCTGCACCCGTTGTCCGATGACGACGTGCGCACCGTGCTCCGGCGAGCGCTGGCCGATTCCCGCGGCTTGGATGGGTCGATCACCCTGGAGCCCACCGCGGAGGACCACCTCGTTCGGCTGGCCGCGGGGGACGCCCGGCGGGCGCTGACCGCGCTGGAGACCGCTGCCGAGGCGGTGAGCTCAACGGGCGGCTCAGAGGTGAACCTGGCGTGCGTCGAGTCCGTGGTGGACCGGGCGGCGGTGCGCTACGACCGGGCGGGGGATCAGCACTACGACGTGATCAGCGCGTTCATCAAAGCCATCCGGGGGTCGGATGTGGACGCGGCATTGCATTATCTGGCACGGATGGTGGAGGCCGGTGAGGATCCCCGATTCATCGCTCGCCGGTTGGTGGTGCACGCCAGCGAGGACATCGGAATGGCGGACCCGACGGCGCTGCATACGGCGGTAGCCGCCGCCCACGCGGTGCAGTTCATCGGGATGCCCGAAGGTCGCTTGGCACTGGCCCAGGCCACTGTGCACCTGGCCACCGCACCCAAATCCAATGCGGTGATCACCGCGATCGACGCGGCACTGGCCGACGTCCGGGCCGGCGCGACCGGGCCGGTTCCGGCACATCTTCGCGATGGGCACTACACGGGCTCCGCCCGGCTTGGGCACGCGCAGGGCTACCGCTACCCGCATGAGGCACCTGACGGCGTGCTGGCCCAGCAGTATCCGCCGGACGAGCTGGTAG
>JBHELN010000060.1:0-4375 GCA_046263115.1 Pseudonocardiaceae bacterium
GCCGGCGGAGACCAGCTCGACGCCGGCGCGCAGCATGGTCGGGCTGGGGACACGGAACCGCTCGCCCTCTGGCTGGATGAGCCCGAGCTCGATCGCCCGCAGCCCGAGCGAGACGTCCTGGGCGGCCTGCGGGAATAGTTCGGGCAGCTCTTCGGCGGTCAGGTACTCGGGCTCCTCCACGCTCTAGGGAGCAGTGAGGATCTGCTCGAATCCGAGAAGATCACCGAGGCTGCGGCCCTGCTCCCACGCCTGGACCAGTTCGCGGATCCCCGCCAGCGTGAAACCCTGCTCCTGAAGGCGGGTGATGAGCCGCAGGCGCCCCAGATGCCCCTCGTTGTAATAGCCCACCCTCCCCACCACGGACGGGGGCGGGAGTACGCCCAGGGTCTGGTAGTTGCGGATATTGCGGGTAGTGGTGCGCGCTTGGCGGGCGAGCTCGTCCACCGTCATCCCTGGGGGCTGCTCCACCACGATGGCAGCATACGGTCACCATGCCAGGCAAACAAGTTACATTTTTTGATGTAACTTTAATCTGCCGACGAGCACTATGAAGCCGGCACCCGCCGCGGGCGCCGGCGACGGCCGGCTGCGACCGGCTAACGGCAGGTCCTAGTCGGGTCGGTCCGCCATCAGCAGGAGCTTTCCGGTGGTGTGGCGTCCTTGCAGATCCTGGTGCGCTTGAGCAGCGTCGGCGAGCGGGTACCGGCCGCCGATGGTGATCCGCAACGATCCGGACACGATCGCGTCGAACACCTCACCGGCACGCCAGTGCAGCTCCTCACGGGTCGGGACGTAGTCCGCCAGCTTCGGCCGGGTGAGGAAGACCGAGCCGGCCGAATTCAACCGCTGCGGATCCACCGGTGGAACCGGTCCGCTGGCTGCACCGTAGAGCGCGAGCATGCCGCGCGGGCGTAGGGAGCCGAGGCTGGCGTCAAACGTGGACACGCCCACCCCGTCGTAGACGGCGGCGACGCCCTCCCCGCCAGTCAGCCGGCGGACTTCGCCGGCGATATCGTCGATCTCGGTGTAGCGGATCACCTCCGTGGCGCCGGCCGCCCGGGCGAGCTTTTCCTTGGCGGCGGTCGACACCGTGCCGATGACCCGGCCACCGCGCGCCGTCGCCAGTTGGGTGAGCAGCAGCCCCATCCCGCCCGCGGCGGCGTGCACCAGCACCGTCTCACCGGGCTGCACAGCGTGCACCGATACGGTCAGGTAGTGCGCGGTCATGCCTTGGAGCAGGCAGCCGGCGGCAATGTCGGTGTCCACCCCCGCGGGCACCGCTACGGCCTGCTCGGCGGGCACCACGACAAGTTCGGCGTAGCTGCCGGGGCTCATCGCCCACGCCACCCGATCTCCCACTGCGATGTCGCCGACATCCGGTCCCACGGCGGTGACCGTGCCGGCGCCTTCCGAGCCGGGGATGAACGGCAACGGCATCGGGTAGGCGCCGCTGCGGTGGTAGGTGTCGATGTAGTTGACACCCGCCGCGGCGACCTTGACGAGTAGCTGCCCAGCGTCGGGCTCCGGATCGGGCAGTTGGGCGAGCCTCAGGACGTCGGGACCGCCGGTTTCGGTGACCTGGATTGCGCGCACGGCGCCACCCTATGAGCTACCGGCCAGGGCGCGCCTGGCGAGCCCGAGCGGCAGGCAGCCGGAGCCGGCCAGGGTGTCGTGGAATTCCCTCAATTCCCCCGGCCATTGGGTGCGCAGCTGCTCGATCTCCAGGCAACCGGTGAGGTAGGACGGTGCCTGCGTCGGCCAGGCGCAGTACCGGTCGACTTCAGCCTTGGCGGTGCCGGGAGACAGCGACGCGCGGGTAGCCATGAACTCCTCGGCCTGCGCCTCGTCCATGTCCCCACAGTGCAGCGCGGTATCCACCACCATCCGGGCCGCTCGAAAGATCCGCGCGTCAAGATGGGCGAGCTCATGTGCCGGATCGGTGAAGTATCCCTGCTCGCGCATCATGCCCTCGGCGTAGAGCGCCCAGCCCTCCGCGAAGTACGTGCTGCGATGCACCGCGCGCACCGCGGGAGCAGTCTCCGCCGCCCAGGACAGCTGCCAATGGTGTCCGGGGTAGGTCTCGTGCACGGCGATGGTGGGCAGCTGCGCCCGGGCGTTGGTGCGCAGCCGTTGGGTGATCTGCTCTTCGGTAGCGCCATCCGGGGTGTAGGGCACGAAAAAGTGGCCGAGGCGCGATCGGGTCAGTGCCGGCGGTTGCAGGTAAGAGGCCACTGCCAGGATCGGGCGCTGGTAGGCGGGTGCCGGTACGACCCGGCAACGCTCACCGTTGGCGAAGGTGACCAGCTCGCGGTCGGCGAGGAACGCTCGGGCTCGCGCCGTCTCGGCCTCGTACTCCGCCCGCATCGCCTCGAGGGTCGGCGGGTGGTCGTCCTGGAGGGTCTCCATGGTCGTACGCCACTCGCTGCTGCCTCCGGGCACCTGCACGGCCAGTTCCCGCATCTGCGCATCGAGGGCATCCCAGGCCGCGATGCCGCGGCGGTGCAGTTCGTCGGCCCCGTAATCGAGCAGCTCGCGCTGCATGAGCAAAGCCGAGTACAGCTTTTCGCCCATCCGCCAGTCGCCGGTGGCGCGCGCTGCGAAGTCGGTGAGAAATCTGGTCGTCTCCTCGAACGCCTGCACCGCGGGCAGCGCCGCGGCCGCCAGGCGGGCTCGCAGTATCGGATCCTGAATCTCGGCGGGCAATGAGTCACGCAGGAACGCCGGTCCGGCCGCGGCTTGCCCGAAGGCACGGCGCACCAGCCGTGGTGCGGCCAACTCGGCGTCCAGATTGTTCCGGCACGCCGCCAACACCTCGGGTACCTCCGCCAGCCGGGACAGCACCCCGTCCACCAGCTCCGGCTCGGGGCGCAGCTGATGCAGCAATGGCTGCAGCAAGCCGGCGAAGACCGGACTGAGATACACCGACGGGTCGCGCCGCCAGGCTGGCCAGCCGGCCAACAGCAGCATTCCCTGCAGTGACGACACGATGAGGTCTCGATCGATCCCGCCCGGTTCGGCCTCGAACCGGGCCAACCACTGGGTGGCTTGCCGGTTACGGCTGTCGAAGGCCTCGGAGCTGAAGTCGCCGAGCCGGTGGGAGTACCCAGCCGCGCCGAGTGCATCGGCGTGCACCGGATGCTGGTCGAAGTACCAGTCGAGGTAGGCGGTGACCGGGTCGGACGCAGAATCCTGGCTCACAGACATCGAACTTATCGCAGTTCCCCGGGTCCAACGACCGGGTCCCAATGACAGCAGTCGGAGAACAAACGCGCGAACGCTGTGGAAGTGCTCCACTGCTGCGGATCAGTATCAGCAACTCAGCTCGATGCCGGCAGAGCTTAGGTCGTACCTGCGCCGGCCAGCGGGCGGGCACTACCTAAGGTCACGGCGGCGGGAACCTCGCCGCGGACCCGGCAGCCCGTCCACAGCGCGCCCATTGCCACCACTACCGAGGCAGCACCCAGCACGTGCAACGAGACCAGCGCCTCGGGCACCCCGGTGAGGTATTGCACGGCGCCTAGCACGCCCTGGGCAAGCACCACACAGAGCAGCATCACATAGCGCCGCCAGGTAGCGGCGGGCGCATCCATAGCCCGCAGGACGAATCCCAAACCCGCCAGCAACCCGAGAAAACCGACCAGCAGGTCGGCATGCAGTTGCGCCAGTGCGGCAACGCTGACGGCCAGCCGCGGCGTCGCCGCGTCCCCGGCGTGCGGACCGGCCGACGTCACCAGCGTCCCGGCGATCAGCAAGGCCGCCAGCACCACGGTGCTGGTGAACAGCAAGCCGCGCAGCGGTCCAGGCAGGTACCAGTGCGGCGGCGCGTCACCTTCCGTCACCGCGGCGACCAGCAACACCGCCAGCCACACCAGCCCCATCGAGACCAGGAAGTGCACCGCCACGGTCCACCAGGCCAACCCGGCCAGAACGGTGATCCCGCCGAGGACGGCCTGTACCAGAACACCGGCCGGCATCGCTGCGGCCAGCAGGATCAGCCTGCGGCGCCGGGGCCGCACCAGCAGCGCGACGATCAGGCACGCCAACCCGACCAGGCCGACCAGGCCGGTGAGCAATCGGTTGCTGAACTCGATCCACTGGTGCAGCGCCACAACCTCAGGATGCGGCTGCGGCACCAGGCTGCCCGGAAAGCACTGCGGCCAGGTCGGACACCCCAATCCCGAGCCGGTCACGCGCACCACCGAGCCGGTCACCGCGATACCCGCCTGCGTGATCACCGCAGCGATCGCGGTAGCCCACATCAGGGTGGTGAGTGCGTGGTTCGAGGCAGGTGCGGCGGCCACAACACTGATCGTAGGCGCCTGCCGTGACGAGCTCAGGACAGCCGCAACGTGCGGGCGGCGAGGATGGCGGCGCC
>JBHELN010000061.1:0-3876 GCA_046263115.1 Pseudonocardiaceae bacterium
ATACGCCTGGCCGATCAGCGCCATCGACGAGGGCATCATCACCGCAGCCGCGGCACCCTGTACCAACCGGGCAACAATGAGCGTGGCCAAGCTTGGTGCCAGACCGCAGGCCGCTGAGGCGACGACGAACGCCACCATGCCGGCCGCGAACGCGCGGCGCGCGCCCACCCGGTCCGACAATGCCCCGGCCGACAGCAGCAGCGCGGCGAACATCAGGATGTAGCCGTCGACGACCCACTGCAGCCCCGTGATGCCCCCACCGAGATCGCGCCGGATCGACGGCAAGGCGACGTTAACGACCACCGCATCCAAGGTGATCACGAAAAAGCCAAGCACGGCCGCCACCAGGGTGAAACCGGCGTCGCCGCCTGCGCCGTGACTGACGCTCGCTCGGCTTCGAGCGATAAGCCTGGGCACTAAAAATCTCTCCTGCGTGATGCTTTACCCACGCCGATGCGGCGCGGGTGCCGGCTGAATTCATCCAGCGGCACCTCTACAGAACCACCCGCCGGTGGCGCGAGGGAGTCCCTGCTAATAGAGGCACTGGCAGTACCTCGCTCCCCGTACTCCGTCTCCGTAATCTCACAAACGTGCCCAGCCGAAACGGCATCCGCGGGGAGATCCGCCAGTTCCTGACCACCCGGCGGGCCCGGATCACGCCCGAGCAGGCCGGCCTGCCGAACTACGGCGGCAAGCGGCGGGTGCCGGGACTGCGCCGGGAAGAGGTGGCGCTACTCGCTGGCATCTCGATCGAGTACTACACCCGGCTGGAGCGGGGAGAGGCTCGCGGTGTCTCGGAGGACGTGCTGGACGGCATTGCCCGCGCGCTGCAGCTCGATGACGTCGAGCGCGCGCACCTGACCGATCTCGTGCGTTCGGCAAATGCCACCCGTCCGACGCGACGCCGGCCGACCCAGCAGCGGGTGCGGCCCAGCGTGCAGCGTCTGCTCGACTCGATGACCAGCACTGCCGCATTCGTGCGCAACGGGCGGCTGGACATTCTGTCCGCCAACCAGCTGGGCTACGCCCTGTACGCGCCGGCCTGCCTCGACCCGGTCCGGCCAGCCAACCTGGCCCGATTCGTCTTCCTGACCCGGCGCTCGACCGAGTTCTACCGGGACTGGGACGGCATCGCGCAGGCTGCCGTGGGCAGCCTGCGCGCCGAAGCCGGACGTGACCCGTACGATCGAGCGCTGACCGATCTGGTCGGCGAGCTATCCACCCGCAGCGAGGAGTTCCGGGTGCGCTGGGCCGCGCACGATGTGAAGTACTACCGCAGCGGCACCCAGCCATTTCACCACCCGCTGGTCGGTGACCTCGACCTCAACTACGACGCTCTGGAGATCCCGGCCGACCCGGGACTCACGATCGTCGCCTACACCGCCGAAGCAGGCTCGCCGTCGCAGCAGGCGCTGGACCTGCTCGCCAGCTGGACGTCAACTCCTGACCAGGCGCCGGCGGGCGGGGCTGAGTACGACAGCTGAACGTGGGAATGCCGCGTTCTCGAGCAGCAGCAACCACCAAGGAGTCATCATGCCCATCCAGCCCCAGCAGCCAACCGCCAAGGGTCCAGCCGAGTGGTTCACCGGAGACGTCTACATCGACGGCATCGCCCGCGGCGAGGAGCCTTCGCGCGTGCGGGTCAGCACGGTCCGGTTCACCCCCTCGTCCCGCACGGCATGGCATTCCCACGCCGTCGGCCAGACGCTCTACGTCACCGCAGGCAAGGGTCTCGTCCAGTCCCGCGGCGGCGCCATCGAGCAGATCCGCGCCGGTGACGTCATCTACACACCCGCCGACGAGTGGCACTGGCACGGCGCCGCACCCGACCACTTCATGACCCACCTGTCCATCACCGAAGCCGTCCCCGGCGACCAGCGACCCGAGGCAGACTGGGGCAAGCACGTCACCGACCAGCAATACAACGCTCGTTGATACTTACCACTGCCATGCCCTTGTCCCGGCCGCTGATTTCGTCGCGACGCGCCTAGGAGCCGTGCAGACCGTCATGGCGAGGACGGTCCCTGCCTTAATGTGGAGGGCTTCTCGACCCGGCGGGCGAACCGCAGTCCGGCGCATCAGCGGGCCTGGTACTGCTCATCGTCGGCATCGTGGCGCTGGACACCTCCGGCGCCGTGCGACGCCAGCACCGAGTCGAGGAAAAAGAGAAAAAACAGGCCGCGCTGGAGCAAGGATCGGCGGTAATCACCAGCGCCAACTAATGCACCTCACCGACTGCAAGGAGACCATGATGACCCTGCGCAGCGGGCCACCCGCTGGTCCCGCCCCGGCCCGTCCATGCCGAGCCCCCAGCCCGGGCTGCCCGTGCTAAGCCTCGCCTTGGCCGTCTTCGCCGCGCTGGGCAACGCGACGGCGTCAGTGTTGCAGCGTAAAGCTGATCGGGACGAGCCCGAAGGCCAAGCCACCGGCCTGACCCTGCTGTGGCACCTCGCGCACCGCCCGGCCTGGCTCGGCGGAATCGCTGTGCTCGTCGTCGCGTTCCTGTTGCAAGCCGCAGCGCTGGCCACCGGTGCCATTGCGTTGGTTCAGCCGATCCTCGTGCTGGAGCTGGCGTTTACCCTCGTGCTGGGCAGTATGGTGTTCCGCAGCCGGCTGCATGCCCGGGAATGGACGGCCATTACCGGGATGACCGTCGGGCTGGTCAGTATGCTTTACGCACTCCAACCCGGCGGTGGTAACCCCACCCGCGCGTCGACCGCGGGCTGGGCCACCGGCATTGGTGTCAGCCTCGCCGTAGCCGGCCTGTTCGTCGTACTGGGCTACCGCACCCAGGGCATCCGCCGCGCCGCCTACCTCGGAATCGCCACGGGTATCGGTTTCGGGTTCATCGCCGCGCTCGTCGCCGGAATCGGGGCGGCCTACAGTGCCTCTGGCGTCGGTGGCCTATTCAGCGCGCCGCAAACCTATCTCGTGATCGTGCTCGGCCCGGCTTTCTTCTTCCTGCTGCAAAAAACCTTACAAGCTGGCCGATTAGTTGCCTCGCAACCCGCGCTCACGCTGACCAACCCGCTGGTCTCCGTTGCGTTTGGGGTCGCGGTGTTCGACGAGCACCTCCGCACCGGAGCCTGGTTAATCCTCGCCCTGTTCGGTGCCGTGCTCATCATCGCCTGCACCGTGCTGTTGGCCCGCTCCCCCCTACTCCACAGCTCCGAACACACCGACTCACCCACCACAACGGCTGCCTCCCGACCCGTCTCGGCCAGCAACGCACCGCTTCCGCACCGAACTGCGCCGAACCGGACCAGTCCTCAGCGCAACAAGCCCCGCGGCGGGCGCACCACGATCCGCGAAAGGTGATTTCGAATGCGTTGAGCGCGGCTTTCCAGCGGTTGGACCAGGAGGCCTCCCTCCCGGTCAGCTTCAGGCCCTCGGCTCGCGCCCGGTAGACCAGCTGCTGGACCAGCTGCTCATCCGAGCTCTCCGCCGGCTCGGCCGTTAGCTGTCTACGTGACTCGGGGAGACGCGCTGACGGCGAATTTTTTGTCGTGAACGTGTCGGAATCGAGGTGATGCTGTCGTTGGTCATGCTCTCGTAGAGGAATTGGAGTGTTTGTCCAGCAGCCGGGACACGTGCATTTGGGAGATACCAACCTGCGCGGCGATCTGCGTCTGGGTTAGTCCATGAAAACGCCTAAATCGCTACCGGATCGACACCTGGCAAGAACAGCAAACAAACATTGCGATGTGATCCGCATCACACCAGGATGTGGTGCCACATTCGGACGGGAATATACGCCGATCTTGATTAGCAAAAGAGAATATTCATGGAAACAAACTCGCCGGAATGGTCCGTGCGGGTGAATATATGTTAATTAGTGGTGATGAAGCGGCTCTCTACTGGCCGCGCTACATGCTC
>JBHELN010000062.1:0-3914 GCA_046263115.1 Pseudonocardiaceae bacterium
GGCAAGGCGTACTTCGAGCTCGGTCACGCCGTGCAGAATTGCTACGAGGCGGCCGCGCTGCCGTCCCGATCACAGGGCGAACTGCTGCCCAGTGCGGCGCCCCGGCTGAGCATGGTGCGCCGGGTACCGGCCGGGGTGGTCGGGGTGATCGCGCCGTTCAACGGTCCGCTGGCGCTGGCCATGCGGTCGGTGGCGCCGGCGCTGGCACTGGGCAACGCGGTGCTGCTCAAGCCGGATCCGCGCAGCGCGGTATCCGGCGGGGTTGTCTTG
Source organism: Pseudonocardiaceae bacterium (assembly GCA_046263115.1). Taxonomy (GTDB): domain Bacteria; phylum Actinomycetota; class Actinomycetes; order Mycobacteriales; family Pseudonocardiaceae. The sequence continues at coordinate 271 of JBHELN010000062.1, forward strand.
GCCGCGGTGTTCGAGCAAGCGGGGCTGCCCCCGGGGGTGCTGCACGTGCTGCCCGGTGGCGCGGACGTCGGCACCGCGCTGGTCGAGGATCCGCACGTGCGGATCATCTCGTTCACCGGGTCAACCTCGGCGGGCCGTTGTGTCGGCGAGCTGGCCGGTCGCCACCTCAAACGGGCCCACCTGGAGCTGGGCGGGAACTCGGCGCTGATCGTGCTGGATGACGCCGATCTGGACCAGGCGATCAGCGCGGCCGCTTTCGGCTCGTTCTTCTACCAGGGTCAGATCTGCATGACCATCGGCCGGCACCTGGTGCACGAGTCCCTGTACCCGCAGTACGTGCAGCGGCTGGCCGCCAAGGCCGATGGGCTGCCGGTCGGCGATCCGGCGACCGAACAGGTCGCGCTCGGGCCGCTCATCGACGCGGGCCAGCGGGATCGGGTGCACCAGCTGGTGACCAGCAGCGTGGCGGCCGGCGCCCGGCTGGCCGCGGGCGGAACCTACCGGGACCTGTTCTACCGCCCCACAGTCCTGGCTGAGGCGGGTCCGTCCATCCCGGCCTACCAGCAGGAGGTGTTCGGGCCGGTGGCGCCGGTCACCCCGTTCGCCACCCTGGACGACGCGGTGAAGCTGGCGTCGGACAGCGAGTACGGCCTGTCGCTGGGCATCCTGACCAGGGACGTCGCCCGAGGTCTAGCGCTGGCTGAGCGGATCCCCACCGGGATCGCACACATCAACGACCAGACCATCAACGACGAGGCACACGCGCCCTTCGGCGGGGTCTCGGCTTCCGGCACCGGTTCCCGGTTCGGCGGCGCCGCCGCCAACATCGAAGCCTTCACCGAGACCCGCTGGATCACCGCCCGCGGCGACATCGGCCCCTACCCGTTCTGAGCCGGATCACGACAAGATCAGATGGGGAGGCGCCGGAAGATGGGGCGGGGGATGTGGCGTAGGGCGGACATGATGTAACGCAGCGGGGTGGGGGCCCAGGCTTGCTCGTGGCCTTGCGCGACGGCGTCCATGATGACCTCGGCGACCTGCTCGGGGGTTACCGACAGCGGGGCGGGCTTCATGCCTGCGGTCATCTTGGTGTGTACGAAGCCGGGCCGGATCACGCAGACTTTGACCCCGGAGGGGCGCAGCGCCTCGGTGAGGCCGGTGTAGAAGGCGTCCATACCGGCTTTCGTGGAGCCGTAGCAGAAGTTCGAGCGCCGGGCTCGCTCGGCGGCCACCGAAGACAGCGCGACCAGCGCGCCGTGACCCTGCCGTTGCAGCGCCTGCGCCAGCAGCACCCCCACCGACACCGCGCCCACGTAGTTGACCTGCGCGAGTTCGACGGCCGCAGCGTGGTCGGTCCAGGCCTTCTCCTGGTCGCCGAGCAAGCCGAAAGCCACCAGGGTGACATCGATATCGCCGTCGGCGAAGGCCTTCTCGATCGTCGCTGGGTGCGAGGCGGTGTCGGCCGCGTCGAAGGGCAGCGCCGTCACCGTGGCGCCGAGGCGGTCCAGCCGCTCGGCGGCCTTGTCCAGGCGCGCCGACGGTCGGGCGGCCAGTATCACGCGCAGCGGGCGGCGGGCGGCGTAGCGCGCTGCGGTGGCCAGCGCGATCTCGGAGGTGCCGCCTAGCAGCAGTAGGGATTGCGGGTTGCCGACAGCATCGATCACAGTTCGAGTCTCCTGGACAGGTCGGAAGCGAACACTCCCGCCGGGTCGGCGGCGGCGCGTACCTTGCGCCATTCGTCGATCCGCGGGTACATGCGGTGCAGCGCGGCCGCGGAGGTACGTGACTCCTTGGCCAGGTATAGCCGTCCGCCGGCGTTGAGAACCTGCTCGTCGAGCCGGTCGCAGAGCTCGGCGAGACCCCGGCGGATCGGGAAATCCACGGTGATCGTCCAGCCCGGGTGGGGGAATGACAGTGGGGCCGGGCCGGCATCGCCGAAACGCTTGAGCACGTTGAGGAACGACACGTGACCCGAGCACGCGATCTGCTCGACGATGTGGCGGAAGGTGTCTTCGGCGCCGAAGGGCACCACGAACTGGTACTGCAAAAACCCGCGCGGGCCGTACGCCCGGTTCCACTCGCCGATCATGTCCAGCGGGTGGTAGAAGCTGGTGAGGTTCTGGATCTCGCCGCGGCGGCGCTTGGGGGCCTTGCGGTACCACGCCTCGGACAGCGCCAGGAAGGTGGCTTTGTTGGCCAGCCCGTTGGGAAGGGCCTTGGGCGCGGTGAGCAGTTGCGGCGCGTCGAAGGCCAGCGGGGCGCGGCGCAGCTTGGCTGGTAGCTGATCGCGCCGGGCCATGCTGCCGCGGGTGAGGACCGCGCGGCCTAGTTTGGCGCCGGTGGAGATCGCGTCGAACCACGCGGCGGAGTAGTCGTAGTGGTCGTCGGACCCATCAGTGAGCAGGGTGAGCAGCTCGTCGAGGTCGGCGGTGCGGTCGGTGTCGACGACGAAATACGCCGACTCGACGGGGGTCAGCGCTATCGTGGCGCGCACGATGATCCCGGTCAGCCCCATGCCGCCGACGGTGGCCCAGAACAGCTCGTCGTCCGGCGTCAGGGTGGTGATCGAGCCGTCGGCGGTGACCAGATCCAGAGCGCGGAGGTGGTTGCTGAAGGTGCCCGCGCTGTGGTGATTCTTGCCGTGGATGTCGGCCGCGATCGCGCCGCCGACGGTGACCTGCCGGGTTCCCGGCAGCACCGGCACCCACAGGCCCAACGGCAGCGCCGCGCGCATCAGCGCGTCAAGGCTGATCCCGGCGTCGACGGTGGCCAGGCCGCTGCCGGCATCGATGGAGTGGATCCGGTTGAGCCCGGTCATGTCGATGACCAGCCCGCCGGCGTTCTGGGCCGGGTCGCCGTAGGAGCGCCCCAACCCCCGGGCGATCACGCCGCGCTCGCCGGCGTCCCGGACAGCTTGCTGGATCGACGCAAGCGTCGGATCCGTGAGTACCCGCGCCGTGCTCGGCGCAGTCCGGCCCCACCCACTCAGCGCCCGCACCACGATCTCGCTCATTGCCGCCCGAGGCTACCCACGCCGCCGACATGGAGACATCTCGGGGTTATGCGGTCCGGTTTGGCGCGATGTGTCTCCCTGCGGGGGTTACCGCCGTCGCGAGAGGTAGGTGTCGCGGGCGGTGGAAAGTTGGAGGGTGCCCCAGTCGATTTCGGGGTGCCCGGCCAGGCGGCTGGGGATTTCGTGAAGCTCGCCGAAGGGGCGCAGGCCGGCGAAGACGCCGCCTTGAGTCGGGTCAGTGCTGACAGCCGACAAGCGTCCGAATCGGCGCGGTGCTTCGATCACCACGCGCGGCGTGCTGGCCAGCCCGTCGGCCACCCCGACGATGTTGTGCACGCAGGGAAACAGGAATGCCTGCGGCCAGCTCACCAGCACCCGACCGTGGTCGGCCAGGAATTTGGTCAGCCCGGCCACCGAACGCAGCCGGGGCCCGGTGACGGCCAGCCAACCGTCCGGGTCGGTGGTCGCATCGACCGCGTGGATCCGCACCCGGCTCGCGCCGATCGGTACCTGTGCCGCATCGAGCCCGATAGCACGCCACGGCCGGTACTCCGGTGGGCCTTCCAGGTGATCCTGGTTGGGTCTGACCAAGTCGAACGGGGTGCGCTGACCCAGGTAGGCAACACCGGTG
>JBHELN010000063.1:0-5812 GCA_046263115.1 Pseudonocardiaceae bacterium
CCAGTCACCTGCTCGCCGAAGTGGAACAGATCTGCAGCCATGTGGTGGTGATGCACCGGGGCCGGTTGGTGGCCGCGGGCACGGTAGCCGAGATCGTCGCCGGCACTGGCACGGTCAGCTTCACGGTGGACGACCCGGCGCTCGCCGCCGCGGTGTTGCGCGGTCTGGGCGGGGTCAACGTGATGGAGGTCGACCGACGGGTGGTGCACGCCCATCTCGACGGGCTGCCTTGTGCAGCCGCGGTCACCGCGCTGGTCGGTGCCGGGATCGGGGTCGAGGGAGTGGCCGCCCGCCGAGCGCTGGAGGAAGCATTCCTACAGCTGGTGAGTGGGGAGGCCGTCGACTGAACGCCTTCGGGGCGGCGCCCGGTTACCGGGCAGCTGCGACCCTGCCACTACGGGTGGAGCTGGTGCGCCAGCTGCGGCGGCGGCGCACCGTGCTCACCCTCGGGTTCCTCGCGCTGCTCCCGTTCCTGCTGCTCATCGCCTTCACGGTCGGCCGCGACGACCGCAACCGCGGGGCGGCCACACTGGTCGACCTCGCCACCGCCGGTGGGCTCAACTTCGTCGTGTTCACCATCTTTTCGACAGCGAACTTCCTGCTGGTGTTAGTGGTGGCGCTGTTCTACGGGGACTCGGTGGCCAGCGAGGCGACGTGGTCAAGCCTGCGCTACCTACTGGCCGCGCCGGTACCCCGCGGGCGCCTGCTGCGACAGAAAGCGGGCGTGGCTGCGCTGTTGTCGGTCTCTGCCCTGGTGCTGTTGCCTGCGGTGGCGATGGCAGTCGGGGTGCTCGCCTACGGCGCCGGCAATCTGGTCTCGCCTACCGGCCAGTCGCTCGACTTCGCCACGGCCGCGGGCCGGTTGGCGCTGGTACCGGTGTATCTGGCGGTGCACCTGGCCTGGGTCGCTGGGCTGGCTCTGTTGCTCTCGGTGAGTACAGACGCCCCACTCGGCGCCGTCGGCGGGGCTGTCATGATGTCGATCCTGTCCCAGATCCTGGAGACCATCGAGGCGCTGGGGGACCTGCGGGACTACCTGCCGACCCGGTTCAACTCGGCGTGGGCCGACCTGCTGGCCTCCCCGATCGACTGGACGCAGCTGGCCAGCGGAGCCTTCTCCGGGCTGGCCTACGCCACCGCATTCGGCCTCGCCGCCCGCTACCGCTTCGCCACCAAGGACATCACCTCGTGAGACCAAAGACGGGGCAGGTACTGCGCGACGTCCATACGCTCCCGTCGGGCGGACCGGCGCCAGGATCTACAGATCGAATTCGCATCGCCACTTAGGGGCCACTGGTGCCGAATACCAGAATTGACGCGGTGAAGCCATGCAGGTGGTTTCGGCCCCCGACAGGCCCGATCTCCCCCGCCGCGAAGAATCCCGCCACACCGGTGGTGTCAAGTCCGGAGCGGACCGCCAGGACGTCATGATCCGCGCTCGGGAACATGGTCCGGCCGCGACCGTTGCAGGAGAACAGCAGCGCACCGCCCACCGGACCAGCTTCCGCCCGGAATCGGGTGAACAGCTCCTTGAGGTCCTGATCCGCAGCCGACGCATCCCGCACCTGGAAGCGGACGGTCCGACCGACCTCCACGACGTCTCCGATCACGATGGCGCCTTGCTGCCGGTCGGCCCCCACAACGCCGCGGATGAGGAAGTCGCCCCGCTCGTGCTCCTCGGCGTACTCGTCCATCGCGACGCCGATGTGCAACCCGCGCGCGACGGCTTGCCGATCCGCGGGAGAGATCTCGGCGACGATCTGCTCGAGCTTAGCCAGCGCCGGCATCCCGGCTAGCTCCCACAGCACGTTGCCCTCGGCCTTGGTCACGATCATCGATGGACCGAAGGGGCGGCAACCCTGGCTGACTACTGTGCGGGCCACAACCGGGCCGCTCAGCACCACTCCAACCGCGCCGGTCGGCACGCTGCGCCCGTCCAAAAACAGCCGGCTGCCGCGCGGACCGCTGGCTAGCCCACCGATCAGCGGCAACACGGTCGGGTCGGCGTTGGTGCGCTGCAGGTACTCCGCTGCGGGGAAGGTGAAGGGATCGGCGAGCAGCACCGCGACGGCGTCGTCATCGCGCCGATCCGGCATTCCGACGACAGCCGGACCGTCGGGGGTGTGGACCAGCTCCAGCTGCAGCGGCGTGCACCTGACTCCGGGTAAACAGGCGGCGAACGCACTGACTGCAGGCACGTTCTCCACGCCCCGGCCTGCGCCGATCACCCCGCCGGCGCTGCAGCCCAGGGTCGTCCGGGCGCCGGCCAGCTCCATGGCACGAGCACCAGCCGTCTCAACCATCGCCGGGTCGGCGCCGCTGATGAACACACACAGCAAATCTGGGTGCTGGCCGTGCAGCGGGACGAGGGCCTGGGTGACGGCGGACTCAGCCGCCACTCCTGGGTCGGGTCCGGTGGCCAAGCCGTCACCGAAGCGGAAGGTGAGCAGGTCTGTTGATGAGGACACGGCGACCTCCGACCTCGCGAGTGTTGAAAGTCCCATTGTGCTTGCCTGATGCCGCCGCCGTCACCCGTTCGGCAGGATAAGGTCGGGCTGCGGCACTCATCTGATCAGCTGCCAGGCTCGCGCATCGGTAAGCCAGCGCCGCGGGTAACGTCGATGAGGGGCCGCACTGCGCCCAGCCGGTGGCCGTTGGCGCAGGCGTGGAATCGTAAACAAGATTTTATAGAACTAGGACGTGACCGTCTTCGTTGGCGCACAGCTGTGAGGCTGATGGATACGCACCAGAGACAACAGCAGGGCCAACTGCCACCGGGAACGATGCGGCCCAAGGGCGTACGGCCCCGGTTCCATTACGAGCTCATCGGCTGCGGGCTACGCGGCCACGAAATCCTCGGCACCGACGTCGCGAAGGTCCGGCCTTCCGATGGCCTGCTCGTTCGCGAGCCCGGGGATGGGCTTCGCTGGTATCGCTGTGTGCGTTGCGACGCCTGGGTTCCATTGCCACCACCCGCTGCACCCACTCGCGAGTATCTACCCGACCGGTCCGACATCGCGTTACCACTACGGGGAAGGCCGCTTCGTGATCGCTACGTGCTGCGGCTGATCGCGCTGGACCGGCTCATACATTTCCTGGTCCTGGGCGCGCTCGCGGTGGGGGTGTTCGTCTTCATCGCCGACCGGGCGGCACTGAGCTCCACGTTCTACCGAGTCATGGATGCGGTGCAGGGCGGCGTCGGGGGCCCGAACGGTCGCGGCGGCGGCGGTATCCTGCATGAGCTGCAGCGTGCCTTCGCCGCCAAGGCCTCCACTCTTTGGATCGTGGGCTTGGTGTTGGCCGGCTACGCACTGCTGGAGGGCATCGAGGCGGTGGGACTGTGGTTCGCCCAGCGATGGGCCGAGTACCTCACCTTTTTGGCGACGACGTTGTTGTTGATCCCGGAGGTGTACGAGCTCACCGGCCGGATCACTGTTACGAAGATCATTACGTTGATCATTAACGTCGCGGTCGTCGGGTACTTGCTATTCGCCAAACGCTTATTTGGCCTGCGCGGCGGCGGCCGCGCGGAAGCCGCTGAGTACGACCACGACACCGGCTGGAAGGCGCTGGAACGCACCCTACCCGCCTCGTCGCCGGCCCGGTCCTGATTACAGTCGGCTCACCCGCGGTAGGGCGTCGCTGCGCGGCGGTGTGACGCATTGCAACTATTGTTGGTCCGGCGCGTCTACCGATCGAGCCAAAGCGCTAGCGGGTAACCACAACCAAGGAGTGGCGTGGCTGGTGGGGATCGACGGCGCCGCGCGGTGCGCCCCGGATGGGATGGGCCCGGCCGCAGTGCGCGTCGTGATCTCACCCGCCCGCGACCTCACTCAACGGTGACATCAGTGCCAGCCCGGACTTCGGCGCGGGCCGGACGGACTCACGCCCGCGCTACCGAAGACCGCCGTGGTCGGGACAATCGACGGGTACGGCGTAGGCCTGCCCACACCGTGCCCGGCCGGTGGCGCCGGTTTGCGCGCTGGACTGTGGCGGTGGTGTCGGCACTGGTGTTCGTCGTGACCGGGTATGGCTGGAGTCAATACCAGGATCTGTTGACCGGGGTCGGTCGGTCGGACGCCATCCGCTCCGACGCACCCAAATCGGCGGGTGGTGACACCAACATTCTGATCATGGGATTGGACAGCCGTCTGGACGAGAACGGTAATCCCCTGCCGCCCGAGATCTACCAGGCTTTGCACGCCGGTGACCAGCAGGTCGGCGGGTACAACGCGAATGTCTTGATGCTGGTGCACCTGTCGGGTGATGGGGGCAAGGCCACCGCGATCTCCATTCCCCGCGACGACTACGTCAGCCTTCCGGGTAGCCCGGACGGCATCGCGAAGGGCAAGATCAAGCAAGCCTATGGCCTGGCTTTCGATCAGGAACACAGAAGACTGGTTGCCGCCGGCGTGACCGACCAGACCAGCTTGGAACAGCGCAGCCGCGACGCCGGTCGCGCCGAAGAGGTCGACACGGTCGCCGAGTTTTTGGGCGGCGTGCCGATCGATCACTTCGTCGAGGTCACTCTGGTGGGCTTCTACCAGCTCGCACAGGTCGTGGCGCCCATCACGGTATGCCTCAACGAGGACACTCGAGACAGTTACTCCGGCGCGGATTTCCACCGCGGATACCAGCAGATCAACGCCGCCCAAGCGGTGGCGTTCGTCCGCCAGCGCCGCGATTACGTCCACCCACAACTGAATTTCACGGATCTGGATCGCGAACGCCGCCAACAGGCCTTCATCGCCTCGCTGGTCTACCAACTCAAGCAGGCCGGTACGTTCCTCAACCCGGCACGGTTGCGCGGATTGATCAATGTGGCCAAGCAGAACATCGCCGCGGACACCGGCCTGGAACTGCTGTCCTTCGCCGAGCAAGCCTCGACCCTGGCCGGCGGGAACATTACTTTCACCACGCTGCCGATCGTCCGCTTCGGAACCGATCCGGCGGGCGAAGACGTCAACATCGTCAACGTGCCGGAAATCCAGACACTCGTGCACAACATGATCGGCGGGCCTAACCTTACGCCGGCTGCGGCATCGCCCTCCCCCGTTGCCCCCAGACGATCGGGCATCGTGGACGTCATCAACGCCACCAGCCGAAACGGGCTGGCGGGCGGGTTGGTACGCGCCCTGTCCGGGACCGGATTCACCCCGGGTGTCGCCAGCACTGCCACTCGCCACCGGCGCACGACGATGATCTACTTCGCGGATCCAGGGTCCGCCGAGTCGGCGAACACCCTGGCCGCGATGCTTGGCGGATTACCCACCGCACGCGACTCGACGGTGCCGACCGGGCACCTCCGGGTGACCCTCGGCGCCGATTTCACCATGCCCGACGACCTGCCCACCGATGGCGTATCTGGGGCCGGCGACTCGGTGCCCAACACCGGCACGCCACCGGCACCAGGCCCGACCCACAGCGACACGGTGGCCACCGATCCCGGCAGCACCGCCGGCGCCGGCGTGCCCTGCGTCAAGTAACAGCCTGGTACAACCAGTCGCGACATCGTCAGACACCTCCGAGTGCAGGGACCCCCCGTTGCGCCAGCTGACGCTGTTTGACGAGCGTGTATCCGATCAGCACCAACAGCACTGCGGTGAGGGCGGCGGTCGAGGCGGTTGCCGCGTCGATCCGGCGGCGCAAACCGTTGACCTGGGTACGGACGCTAGCCGGCCGAGGAGGACATAGCGGTCCATGTCGGCCACGGAATGGTCCAGTCGTAGTAATCGCCGTCTCTGGCCGTTAGTGGCCGGGACGTACCAGTGATTTCGACCGGGTCACCGGGCAAGACTGCGTCGTATACCGC
>JBHELN010000064.1:0-6435 GCA_046263115.1 Pseudonocardiaceae bacterium
GTTTCATCGTCGAGGACGATGCGCCTGTACCGGAGCTACCCGCCGGCCGGTCGGCGGGCTGGTCATATCGGGGGCGGCGGGTGTACCGGCTGACCGCCGACGGCAAGGAACGTTTCGCCATCCTGCTGGCCGACGCCGGCCCGCAAACCTGGGACGACCACGGGTTCGGCGTGCACCTGGCGTTTTTCTCCCGGACCCCGGCCGAGGTGCGGATGCGCATCCTGGAGGGCCGACGGCGCCGGGTCGAGGAACGTCGTGAAGGTTTGCGCGCCGCGCTGGCCCGCACCGGGGACCAGATCGACCGCTACACCCTGGAGCTACACCGGATGGGTCTGGAGACCAGCGAGCGCGAGGTGCGCTGGCTCAATGAACTGATCGCCCACGAGCAGGCGAACCCAGCACCGTCACATGACGACAGTGACGGATAACGGACGATAAGGGACCTACACTGAAAGGTCGGACCATGACTGAAGGCCGCGACGCCGGTTCCTCGATCCGGGTCGCCATTGTGGGCGTCGGCAACTGTGCTGCCTCCCTGGTACAGGGCGTGCAGTACTACCGCGACGCCGACCCCGCAATCCGAGTGCCCGGCCTGATGCACGTGCGCTTCGGCGCCTACCACGTCGGTGACCTGCAGTTCGTCGCCGCATTCGACGTCGACGCCAAGAAAGTCGGGCGGGACCTGTCCGAGGCGATCGTGGCCAGTGCGAACAACACCATTTCGATCTGCGACGTGCCGCCGCTGGGCGTCACGGTGGCGCGTGGGCACACCATGGACGGGTTGGGCGAGTACTACCGGGACGTCATCACCGAGTCCGACGAGCAGCCCGTCGACGTCGTCGAGGTGCTGCGCGAGTCCAGGGCCGATGTGCTGGTGTCCTACCTGCCGGTGGGCTCGGAGCAGGCGGATCGGTTTTACGCCCAGTGCGCGCTGGACGCCGGCGTCGCGTTCGTCAACGCGCTTCCGGTATTCATCGCGTCGGATCCCGAGTGGGCGGACAAGTTCACCCGCGCCGGGGTGCCGATCATCGGTGACGACATCAAGTCCCAGGTCGGGGCCACGATCACGCACCGGGTGCTGGCCAAGCTGTTCGAGGACCGGGGGGTCGAGCTGGTGCGCACATACCAGCTCAACTTCGGCGGCAACATGGATTTCATGAACATGCTCGAGCGCAAGCGGCTGGAGTCGAAAAAGATTTCCAAGACCCAGTCGGTGACCTCGCAAGTGCCGCATGAGATGGACAAGGCGGCGGTGCACATCGGGCCCTCGGACCATGTGCCGTGGCTGGACGATCGCAAGTGGGCCTACGTGCGGCTGGAGGGCCGGGCGTTCGGCGACGTGCCGCTGAACATGGAGTACAAGCTGGAGGTCTGGGATTCGCCCAACTCCGCCGGCGTGATCATCGATGCGATCCGGGCGGCGAAGATCGCGGCGGACCGCGGTATTGGCGGCCCGATCCTGTCTGCGTCGTCGTATTTCATGAAGTCACCGCCCGAACAGTGCTCCGACTCCGACGGGTTTGAGGCCGTCGAAGCGTTCATCCGCGGTGACGTCGACCGCTGAGCGCTCCCCATGCCTCCGCGTGTCGTCCCCCGGTGCCTGGTGTGTCGTTAGCTGATGCCCGCTGTGTCGCTACGAGATGCTCGGTGTGTCGTCCTGCGCAGGGTTGCCCCAGCGACCCTGGCGAGGCGAGCTGATGCCCGTCGGGCCGTAACGTTGCGCATGTGATCGCTATGCTGCCCGGGCCCGCCGAGCTGGCCGGGCGGATCGATGAACATGTGATCGACAGCGAGCTGCTGCGGGACAACTATTTAGGTGATCCCGCGCACCGCCCGTTGTGGGTCTATGTCCCGCCAGGTTACGACGGCTCGACGCAGCGCTACCCGAGCGTGTATGTGCTTCAGGGCTACACCGGGCAGCTGGCCATGTGGGGCAATCGCAGCGCGTACCGGCAAACCTTTCCGGAAGCAGCCGACGCGGTATTCGCCGCTGGCGACGTCCCGCCTGCGGTGGTGGTCTTCGTCGACGCCTGGACCGCTTACGGCGGCAGCCAGTTCGTCGACTCCCCGGGCACCGGGCGCTACCACAGCTACCTGTGCGAGGAGGTCGTGCCGTTCGTCGACACGCGCTACCGGACGTTGGCCGATCGGGCCCACCGGGCCATCAGCGGCAAGTCCTCCGGCGGGTTCGGCGCCATGATCACGCCGATGCTGCGCCCGGACCTGTTCGGGGCTCTCGCCAGTCATGCCGGGGACGCGTTGTACGAGCTGTGCTACCTGGCTGAATTCGGCAAGTCGGTGCGCCACCTGCGCGACTATGACGGTGACATCCAGGCTTGGTGGGTGGATTTCCGGTCCCGGACCGCGTTCACCAAGCCGGCCGATGAGCATTTGCTGATGATGCTGGGCATCTCGGCGTGCTTTTCCGCTCGCGCCGACGGCACCCCGGAGCTTCCATTCGACCCGCGCACGGGCGTGCTGCGTCCGCAGGTATGGCAGCGCTGGCTGGACTGGGATCCGGTGCGGATGGCGCCGCGGTACGCCGACGCGCTGCGCTCGCTGCGGGCGGTGTGGCTGGACGCGGGCACCCGGGACGAGTGGTTCTTGGATATCGGCGCGGAGGCCTTCCGGTCGGCGATGCTCGCCGCCGGGCTGCCCGAACAGCGGGTGCACTTCGAGCTGATTGACGCCGGCCACGGCCGGATCGACCACCGCTATCCCCTCGCCCTGGCCTGGCTCTGCCATCGCATTTCTGATCCACCCGCCTGACTCCTGCGCCCCGATCTATCTCCATGTCGGCAGGTGCGGTTACACGCCGGCGGCTTGTTATCGTGGTATCCCGATGGCAGTACTACTGGTAATGGGAGTACCAGGGTGGCGAAGACCGGCCACGGGCGCGAGCTCGGCAACCTGCTGCGCTCCCGGCGTGAACGGCTGCAGCCGGCCGACGTAGGTCTACCGCCAGGCAGCCGGCGACGAACCCGGGGGCTGCGCCGGGAGGAGGTGGCCTCCCTGGCCGCGATCTCGCCGACGTACTACACGTTTCTGGAACAGGGTCGTGAGTTGCGGCCGTCCCGGCAGGTGCTCGATGCCCTCGCGTCGGCACTGCACCTGACCGCGGCCGAGCGCGCCCACATGCACCAGCTGGCACACTACAGCCCGCCAACGCCGGCGCCGGCCGCCGTCGAGAGCTTGGCGCCGGGCCTGATCGAGCTGGTGGCCCGGCTCGATCCCTGCCCGACCTACGTGACCGGCCGCCGCTGGGACATCCTGGCCGCCAACCGCGCCGCCCGCGTGTTGTGGACCGACTGGGCGGCGCTGCCGCCGGCTGAACGCAACATGGTGTGGTGGACCTTCACCCACCCGGTGGCCCGGTCAGTCCTGGTCGACTGGGAGCACGATGCGTCCGCGCTGCTGGCGCGACTGCGGTCCGCGGCGGCCCGGCACCCGGATGATCCGGCTTTGACCGACCTGATCGAACGGTTGCACGGCGCCAATCCCGAGGTGCGCACCTGGTGGCCACGGCACGAAGTGGCCCAGATCGGATCCGGCCTCAAACGGCTGCGCCACCCGGAACTCGGTGTGCTGACAATGCGCCAGGTGGCGCTCACTGCGGTGGACGATCCAGACCAGACACTTGTCACGTGCACCGCCGACTATGCCGACCTGTCGCGGATCCGCACGCTGGTGCGATCCTCCCGGCTGTCCCCGGAATCGCTCGTCGCGCGCTGAGGCGAGTCAGACGACGAGGTTGACCAGCCGGCCGGGGACCACGATGACCTTGCGGGGATCCTCGTCGTCGATCAGCGTGGCGATGCGGGCTTGCGCCAGCGCCGCGGCGCGTACCTCCTCCGGGCTCGCCGAGGTGGGGACCACCACCCGGGAGCGGACCTTGCCGTTGATCTGGATCGGGTACTCCACGGTGTCCTCGACGAGGTAACGCTGCTGCGCTTGAGGCATCGGCCCGTGCGCCAGCGACTGATCGTGACCGAGGCGCGACCACAGTTCCTCGGCGACGTGCGGAGCCACAGGCGCCAGCAGTAGCACCAGTGGCTCGGCCACCGACCGCGGGGTTCCCGGGCTTGCGCCGTACGCCTTGGTGATGTGGTTGTTCAGCTCGATGAGCTTGGCGATCGCGGTGTTGAGCCGCAGCGCGGCATAGTCCTGGCGCACCCCGTCGATGGCCCGGTGTAGCGCTCGCAGAGTGTCCAGATCGGGCTGCACATCCGGGTCCAGCTCGGTGTCCACCACGCGCAGCTCGCCGGTGTTCTCGTCGACCAGGTTGCGCCACAGCCGCTGCAGGAAGCGGTAGGTGCCGACGACATCCTTTGTCGCCCACGGCCGGGAGACGTCCAACGGGCCCATCGACATCTCGTACACCCGCAGCGTGTCCGCGCCGTAGGTATCGCTCATCTCGTCCGGAGAGACGGAATTGCGCAGGCTCTTGCCCATCTTCCCGTACTCGCGGCGGACCTGCTGGCCGCGCCAGGTGTGGCGACCGTCGGGCTCCTCGACGACCTCGTCGGCGGGGACGTAGACGCCGCGCGCGTCGGTGTAGGCATAGGCCTGGATGTAGCCCTGGTTGTACAACCGCCGGTAGGGCTCCTCGGAAGACACGTGCCCCAGGTCGTAGAGCACCTTGTGCCAGAACCGGGAGTACAGCAGGTGCAGTACCGCGTGCTCTACACCGCCGACGTACAGGTCCAGCCCGCCCGGGTCGTCCGGGCCGTGTAGCGCCGGCCGGGGACCCATCCAGTACCGCTCGTTGATCGGGTCGCAGATCGCCTCGGAGTTGTGCGGGTCGATGTAGCGCAGCTGGTACCAGCACGATCCCGCCCATTGCGGCATCACGTTGGTGTCCCGGCGGTAGGTCTTCAGACCGTCGCCCAGGTCCAGCTGGACCTCGACCCAGTCGGTGGCTTTCGCCAGCGGCGGGGACGGCTCGGAATCGGCGTCGTCCGGGTCGAAGGTGGTCGGCGAGTAGTCGGCCACGTCCGGCAGCTCGACGGGCAGCATCGATTCGGGCAGCGGGTGCGGCCGGCCCTCGTCGTCGTAGACGATCGGGAACGGCTCACCCCAGTAACGCTGCCGGGCGAACAGCCAGTCGCGCAGCTTGTACTGCACGGTACCCTCGCCGGCGCCGTTGGCCTCCAGCCAGTCGGTGATCGCCTTCTTGGCTTGCTCGACGCCCAGCCCGTCCAGGCTGAATCCGTCTTCTTGACTAGAGTTGATCGCGGGACCCTCGCCGGTGTAGGCCTGCCCGTCGAAACCCTCCGGCGGGGCGACGGTACGCACGATCGGCAATCCGAAGGCCTCGGCGAAGTCCCAGTCGCGCTGGTCCTGTCCGGGCACCGCCATGATCGCCCCGGTGCCGTAGCCCATCAGGACATAGTCGGCGATGAAAATGGGGATCTGCTGGCCGGTGGCTGGATTGGTGGCGTAGGCACCGGTGAAGACGCCGGTCTTGTCCCGGCTTTCCTGGCGTTCCAGTTCGGAGCGCTGCGCAGCGGCGCGGCGGTATCGCGCGGTCGCCTCCGTCGGGGTGGCGGCGCCGCCGGTCCAGCGACTGTCGGTGTCAGGCGGCCACTGCGTCGCCGCAATCTCGGTCACCAGCGGGTGCTCGGGCGCCAGCACCAGGTAGGTGGCCCCGAACACGGTGTCCGGGCGGGTGGTGAACACCTCGACGTTGGTGGCTCTTGAAGAGCCCCCAACTGGGAACCGGATCCGGGCGCCGGAGGAGCGGCCAATCCAGTTGCGCTGCATGGTCTTGACCTTCTCCGGCCAGTCCAGCCGGTCCAGGTCGTCGAGCAGCCGGTCGGCGTAGGCGGTGATCCGCATCATCCATTGCCGCAGGTTGCGCCGGAATACCGGGAAGTTTCCGCGATCACTGCGACCTTCGGCGGTGACCTCCTCGTTGGCCACCACGGTGCCCAGCCCCGGGCACCAGTTCACCGGGGCCTCGGACAGGTAGACCAGCCGCTGCGAGTCGATGATCTTGCGCTGCTCATCGCCGGTCAGCGCAGTCCAGGGCCGGCCATCGGGGGTCGACCGGGTCCCCTGCGCGTACTCGGCCTCCAGCTCGGAGATTGGGCGGGCCCGCCGCGCTGCGGTGTCGTACCACGAATGGTAGATCTGCAGGAAGATCCACTGGGTCCAGCGGTAGTACTCGACGTCGGTGGTGGCGATCCGGCGGCGCTCATCGTGACCCAGACCCAGCCGGCGGATCTGCGTCAGGAAGCACTCGATATTCGCCTCGGTGGTGGCCCGCGGGTGGGTACCGGTCTCCGCCGCGTACAGCTCGGCCGGCAACCCGAACGCGTCGAAGCCCATGGTGTGCAGGACGTTGCGCCCGGTCATCCGCTGGTAGCGGGCGAAGACGTCGGTGCCGATGTAGCCCAGCGGGTGCCCGACGTGCAGGCCACTGCCGGACGGGTA
>JBHELN010000065.1:0-5965 GCA_046263115.1 Pseudonocardiaceae bacterium
GAGTAGCCCAGTGCCCGCGGATCGCATCGAGACCGTCGTCAGCCTGTGTAAGCGCCGTGGCTTCGTATTCCCGAGTGGGGAGATCTACGGCGGAACCCGCTCAGCCTGGGACTACGGCCCACTCGGTGTGGAACTCAAGGAGAACGTCAAACGCCAGTGGTGGCGCGCCATGGTCACCGGCCGGGACGATGTCGTCGGCCTGGACTCATCGGTGATCCTGCCCCGGCAGGTGTGGGTGGCCTCGGGGCATGTGCAAGCCTTCCATGACCCGCTGGTCGAATGCCAGAGTTGCCACAAGCGGTTTCGGGCCGACCAGCTCGCCGAAGAGTACGCCGAACGCACCGGCAAGGACGTGCTGGAAGACGACCTTTCCGAAATACCGTGCCCGAACTGTGGCACCCGCGGTGAGTACACCGAGCCGCGGGAGTTCAACATGATGCTCAAGACCTACCTCGGTCCGGTGGAGTCCGAAGAGGGGTTGCACTACTTGCGGCCCGAGACCGCGCAAGGCATCTTCATCAACTTCCAGAATGTGGTGATGTCGGCCCGTAAGAAGCCGCCGTTCGGTATCGCACAGATCGGCAAGAGCTTCCGCAACGAGATCACGCCGGGTAATTTTATCTTCCGTACCCGCGAATTCGAGCAGATGGAGATGGAGTTCTTCGTCGAGCCGGGCAGCGATGAGCAGTGGCACCAGTACTGGATCGATACCCGTACTGATTGGTACACGGACCTGGGCATCGACCGGAATAACCTACGGCACTACGAGCATCCCAAAGAGAAGCTGTCCCACTACTCCAAGCGGACAGTAGACGTAGAGTACCGTTTCGGCTTCTCCTCCGGTCAGCAATGGGGTGAGCTGGAGGGCATCGCCAACCGCACCGATTTCGACCTCACCACGCACTCCAACCATTCCGGGGTGGATCTGTCCTACTATGACCAGGCCACCGACTCCCGGTACCGCCCGTACGTGATCGAGCCCGCGGCCGGGGTCGGGCGTCCCATGATGGCCTTCCTGCTGGAGGCCTATGCCGAGGATGAGGCGCCTAACGCCAAGGGCGGGGTGGATCGCCGGGTAGTACTGCGGCTGGATCGACGGCTCGCTCCGGTGAAGGCCGCGGTGCTGCCGCTGTCGCGCAACGCCGACCTTTCCCCCAAGGCCCGAGACCTCGCTGCGGTGCTGCGCCGGCACTGGAACGTCGAATTCGACGATTCCGGAGCAATCGGGCGCCGCTACCGTCGCCAGGATGAAATCGGCACCCCGTTCTGCGTGACGGTGGATTTCGACACGCTGACCGACCATGCGGTCACGGTGCGCGAACGCGACACCATGGCGCAGGAGCGGGTGGCGATGGATCAGGTCGAGTCCTACCTCGCGACGCGCTTGGTCGGCTGCTGAACTCCGGTCCATTCTGGAAATATGGTCGGCATGGACACGGTGAACACTGCAGAAACCCGTCAGCGCCGGCAAGCCGGTGAGGCGCTGCGCCGCTGGGCCGCGCAGGGCCGTTCCTCCGGGGTGGTGCGAGTGCTGGAGCGGCACGGTTTCGGCACCGTCGCGACCGGGCAACTGCTGGCCGGCACCGCCGACGGCGAGCGGGCGGGTGCGGTGTTCGAAGGCACCATGGACGCCGTGGCCCTGCCGTTGCTGCGTTCCGCGGTGACCATGCCCGGTACCGCGAAAGGTCATGTCACCGAGCCGGACGCGCTGGCCGCCGGCCTGGCCTGTAGCGGCGGCGCGCAGCTGTTGGGCCACCCACTGCCCGCACCGGCCGCCGCCGCATTGGGTACCTCGCTTGCCGACGGGGAACCCTGCGGGTTGGCCTCCACGGTCGACGGGTCGGCGGTGCTGGTGGCGGGAGGTGTTGGGCTGACCGATGTCGTCGGCACGCTCGGCGCTGCGGAAGTGGACGAGGTTGTCCTGGCCAGGCTGCGCGAGCTGGCCCGGATCAGCGCGACGGCCACCGAGCAGGGTGAGATCGCAGGTACCTCCGTGTTGATCGACGTGTGGGTGCCCGTGACCACCATGCTGATCGTGGGCGGCGGGGCGATCGGGACCGCGCTGGCGGCGCAGTGCGAGTTACTGGGCTGGGCGGTGCGCACGGAAACCGAGCTGGAGCCGGCGGTCGCCGCGGCGAAGGAGTTCACCGCTGTGGACGCGCTCGCTCTGTTGGACCATGGGCCGGCCTTCGATGCGGTACTCGTGGAATTGCTGCGATCGGGGCGCGGATTCTGCGGCGCGCTGGGATCGCGGCACACCCAGGAGGCTCGGCGCCGCCGGTTACGCGCCGCCGGGCTCACCGAAGAGGAGCTGATGGGATTGCACGGACCGATGGGCCTGGACCTCGGTGCGTCTACACCGGCCGAGACAGCGGTGTCGCTGGTCGCTGAGATCATCGCGGTGCGGCGGGGACGGTCGGGTGGGCCGCTGGCCACCGCCGCGGGCCGTATTGGCGGGTAACCTCCGGCTGAGCCGGCAGTCTGACTCCCGCCGGCGGAGCCAGCAGTCAGACTCCCGCCGGCGGAGCCAGCAATCGGTGGGATTCGTGGTATCCGGTGCCCTGATCCGACTGATCTTCGGGGCGGTGCTGATCGGCGCGTTGATCGTTGGTGGCACGGTTTTCCGGGTGTGGCAGGTGGCCCGGGTCGACGACCGGGACAAAGCCGACATCGTGGTGGTGCTCGGTGCTGCTCAGTACGACGGGACACCATCGGCAGTGCTGAGTTCCCGGCTCGACCACGCGGCACGTCTGTGGCGGGCGGGGATCGCGCCGGTGATCGTCACGGTCGGTGGTCGGCGCCTCGGTGACACCTACACCGAGGCCGAGGCGGGCCGCAACTACCTGACCTCGTACGGCGTGCCCGACAACGTAGTGGTGCCGATCGGCGAAGGCCGCGACACCCTGGAGAGCCTCCAAGCAGTGGCACACCGAGCGGGCACCGCGGGTTGGCGCACCGCTGTTATCGTCAGCGATCCGTGGCATTCGTTACGGGCCCGCACGATGGCCGACGACCTAGGGCTCAGTGCCTGGACCTCGCCTACCCGCAGCGGTCCGATCGTGCAGACTCGGACCATCCAGGCTCAGTACATCGTGCGGGAGAGCGCGGCGTTGCTGCATTACCGGTTCACCCACGCCCCAGCGGCGTTCGGCATTGATCTCGGGTGAGCCTGGTGGGCTACTCCTACACCGCGCACGACCGGGCTCGGCCGATTCCCGAGCCGGCCAAACGGGCTGCCCTACCCGGATCGGCACCGGAGCGCCGCAGCCCCTTCGCCCGCGACCGGGCCCGGGTGCTGCACTCGGCGGCACTGCGGCGGCTTGCCGGTAAAACCCAGGTGGTCGGTCCCGGGGAGGGTGACGTACCCAGGACCCGGCTGACCCACTCGCTGGAGGTCGCCCAGATCGGCCGCGGGATCGCTGTTGAGCTGGGCTGCGACCCAGACGTGGTGGAGACGGCCGGATTGGCGCACGACATCGGCCATCCGCCCTTTGGGCACAACGGCGAGCAGGTCCTCAACGAAGTCGCCGCCGGTTGTGGTGGCTTCGAGGGCAACGCACAGACCTTGCGGATCCTCACTCGGTTGGAGCCCAAGCTGATCGAAGCCGGGACCGGACGCAGCCACGGGCTCAACCTCACCAGGGCATCGTTGGACGCCACCGTGAAGTACCCGTGGCCGGGTGGTAACGGTAAGATCAAGTTCGGGGTCTACGCCGACGACGCAGCGGTGTTCGGCTGGCTGCGAGACGGCGCGCCCGACGGACGGCGGTGCCTGGAAGCGCAGGTGATGGACTGGGCGGATGATGTCGCCTACTCCGTGCACGACATCGAAGACGCGATTCTGGCCGGCCGCATCTCATTGGGCACCCTGGCCGACCCGGTCGAGCGGGTCCTGCTTGCCGAGCTGGCCGCCAAACACTTCAGCGTCCTGCCCAGCACGGATATAGACGCCGCCGCGGTGGGGCTGCTGGCGCTTCCGGTCGTTGACGCGCTGCAGCGGTACGACGGTTCGCTGCACGCCCAGGTTGCGCTCAAAGAGCTCACCAGCGAGCTGGTGGGGCGCTTCGTATCGGCCGTGGTGTCAGCGACCCTGGCCCGGTTCGGGCCTATGCCGTTAGGGCGTTACCGCGCTGACCTCGTCATTCCCAGCCGGGTTGCCGCGGAGGTGGCGCTGCTCAAGGCCATGGCACTGCGGTTCGTCATGAGCGACCCGCACCGGCTGACGGTGCAGGCCATGCAACGAGAGCTGCTGGCGGAGCTGTGCACGGACTTGACGCGCCGGGCACCGGAGCGGCTGGATCCTGCGCTGCGCCCGGCGTGGCAGCAGGCCGGCACTGACAGCGTCCGACTGCGAGTGATCATCGACCAGGTGGCCGCCCTGACTGATGCGCAGGCGGTGCGGTGGCACGCGGCGCTGCGCGCCGAATGCCACCCGTGAGTGGCGATGCAGTGCTCCGGCTCGCCGACTAGTAGAGCCACTCACGGGTACTCAATACCTCATCTCGGGATCGTCGTAGTGCTTGAATTCGAGCAGGTTGTTCGAGGGATCCCGCAGGACGAACGCGTCGTGGCCTTCACGCCGGCCGTCGAACCGGCGAAACGGCTCGGTGAAAAACGGCAGATTCCGGGCCCGGGCCAGGTGGAGCAGCTTGTCCCAGCTGTGCCGCTCCCGGAAGGTGACGCCGAAGTGTCTGGGGTAGAGCGCCGGAGTGGTATCGATGCTGTCGGAGAGGTGGCAGACCACCTGGTCGCCGAAGAAGTTCAGAGTGATGCGGTCGTCGTAACGCCGGGCGAGCGTGCAGCCGAGGCCCTCGACATAGAACCGTTGCGCGTCGTCCAGATTCAGCGCCGGGATCGCCAAGTGAAACACGTCCGCCGGATTGCGCATCACAGCCTCGCCAGCAAAGTTTCCGCTCGCAGTCCCCGCCGTAGCGTCTCGAGCCCGATCACGTCGTCGGCCCGGATATTGCCGAGGTTGACTGACGACCCCATCCGGCGCAGGAAGTATGTTTGCAGCTCCTTGTTCGGGGCCTCGAACAGCAGCCGGTCAAGGTTGATACGGGAGCCCACGATCTCGTCGACCAACTCGTGGCGCGGCTCGCCGTCGGCTCGGCAGATCCCGCCGCGACCGCTTTCCCGGGCCTCGGCGGTGACGAGATGGGCCCCAGCGGCGAGATCTTGCTCGATGAGCGAAACCCAGCGTGCCGGTGCCAGCGCGTCAGAACGACGCATGTCCTTGAAGCCGACCTCGCTGATGACGACGAACTCGCCGGCGAGCCGGGCCACCCACCGGGCCTTTTCCGTGTTGTCGATGGGGATCGTGCCGTTGGACACCTCGACATGTGTGGCGCCCATGACGCGGCACAGCGCCAGCCACTCCGAAACCAGCCCGTCCAGGGCGTAGCGCTCGAACAGGGTGCCCCCGAAGTAGAAGTCGATGCCGGCGCTGCGCAGGATGTCGATTTTCCGCTTGATGTCCTTGGTGACCAAGCAGGTACCCCAGCCGAACTTCACGAGATCGACGAATTCGCCGACGCTGTCTATCGCGTCCTCGAACTGGGCAGTGAACATCCCTGGATCGATGACCATCGTGAGCCCACGTTGCCGCGGTTTGGACTCGAGGTGCGGTAGGCGTAGTTGAGTATCAATCACGGCTGCCTCCTCACATCCGCCCTGCGCCCAGCCGGATCGGCTCGGCAGGGACGGAAGGCTCGGATCTACCAGAATGGACAGATGTATCGGTCCGCTTGTGGCGCTTTCCGGTGAGCACCAGGCTGAGTGGGCTGCGCCGGAGGAGCTCGACCATCAGCAGCGACACCGAGACGACGGCGACGAAGGCAAGGATCGTCGACCAGAGAGTGGGCAGCCGGCTGGCTAACCACCCCGCAGGGCCCAGCATCCATGCCCACAGCAGCATCGGATGCACCAGGAACACCCCGAAGGAGCGGTCGGAGCTGATCTTGAT
>JBHELN010000066.1:0-10381 GCA_046263115.1 Pseudonocardiaceae bacterium
GATCTCGCCGGGTTCTCCCGGCTCGGCGACGAAGGCGTGGACCTTCTGCTGATCGACTCCACCAACGCTGAGGTACCCGGTTTCGTCAGCCCGGAGCGGGACATCGGCCCGGTACTGGACTCGGTGATCGGCAAGGCCACCCAGCGGGTCATCGTGGCCTGCTTTGCCAGCCATGTGCACCGGGTACAGCAAGTGTTGGATGTTGCCGCGGCGAATCGACGCAACGTGGCATTGGTGGGTCGGTCGATGGTGCGCAACATGGGCGTCGCGGTCGATCTCGGGCTGCTCCGGGTGCCGCCAGGTCTGCTGGTCGACCTCGACGAAGCGCTGGCGATGCCCGAGCACCGGGTGCTGTTCGTCTCCACCGGCTCGCAGGGCGAACCGCTCTCGGCGCTGTCCAGGATGGCTCGCGGCGAGCACCGGCAGATCCGGATCCGCTCAGGGGACACCGTCGTGCTGGCCAGCTCGCTCATCCCGGGCAATGAGACGTCGGTGTTCCGGGTCGTCAACGGGTTGACCCGGCTAGGCGCCACGGTGGTTCACCAGGGCACCGCCAAGGTTCATGTGTCCGGGCACGCGCCGGCTGGGGAGTTGCTGTTCCTCTACAACGCGATCCGCCCCTCCAACGTCATGCCGGTGCACGGCGAATGGCGGCACCTGCGGGCCAACGCCGCCTTGGCGGTCCGCACCGGGGTGGCACCGGAGCGCGTGGTGATCGCCGAAGACGGCGTAGTCGTGGATCTGGTGGACGGCCGCGCGGAGATCAGCGGCCGGGTAGAGGTCGGGCAGGTATACGTGGACGGGCTGTCGGTGGGTGACGTCGGGGAGTCCACCCTGTCCGACCGGCTCATCCTCGGCGAGGGCGGTTTTATCGCGATCACCGTGGTGGTCACGTCGGCGACCGGGCGGGCCGTGGCGCCGCCGACGATCTCGGGACGGGGATTCTCCGACGACCCTAAGGCCCTCGATGGTGTCGTGCCGCTGGTGGAGATGGAACTGGCGCGCACCGAGGTCGAGGGAATCACCGACCCGCACCGGATCGCGCAGGCAGTGCGACGCGTCGTGGGCCGCTGGGTTGCCGACACCTACCGGCGCCGCCCAATGATCGTCCCCACGGTACTGCCCGTCGGCTGACCGCGGTTGGCCGCCCTTCAAGTACAGCCCACTCCCGTCACCGCTGCACTTTTCGACTACCAACCCGCCGCGGGACCTGTGATCGCACAGGGGAGCGACACACCGGGCACTGGCGAGCGACGCACGGGCACCGGGGAGCAACACACCGGGCGCTCGGGAGCGACACACGGGGAGCCGGGGAGCGACACACCGGGCACGCCGCCAGGTCACCGGGCCTGGATGGTCACCGCGGTGGCGTCGGCGTGTCGCGGACGACTTCACTACCTTTGCGGGCCACCATGGGTGAGCAGTGGCGGCAGGGGAGCGCCATCGAAGGGTCGATGCCCAGTGCGGCCGGTGTGGCCGCCAAAGCGCAGAACGTAGAAAGGGGCGGGCGGGCTAGCGTGTGGAACATGGCGGGGCAGACGTCCGCAAAGGCCACCAATGGGCGCTCCCGAAGCTCGGGAAGGAAATCGGTTTCGCGGCCCAGGTCCCGGCCCACTACAAGACCGCAGCCGGTCCGTCGGGCGCAACGCGGGGTTGGCGGTCGGGGCCTACCCGGAGCCTGGTCTGTGCTGGCCCGCGGCGCCGGCGGAGTGGCCCGGGCGTTGGGCCGGACCCGAGGGCTGGAGCCTGCGCACCGCCGGGATGGCCTCGCGCTCGGTCTTATCGCGGTCGCGGTGGTCGCCGCCGCAGCAGTGTGGTGGACCGCCGGGGGACCGGTCGGCGCCGGACTCCAGCAGGCGTTGAGTGCCCTGTTCGGTGCCGCATCGGCGGCGCTACCGGTGGTGCTCGCTGGGGTCGGGGTGACCTTGATGCGCACCGAGCCTGACGCGGCCGCACGGCCACGGCGCACCGTTGGCACGTTGCTGCTGACCTTGGGCACGCTTGGGCTATGGCACCTTGCAGCCGGCGCGCCGGCGGACGCGGTGGGTCGGACCCGAGCTGCCGGCGCGGTGGGATACCTGGTTGCAGAACCGCTGGCCGACGGGTTCACCGTCTGGGTGGCGGTGCCGTTGCTGGCTCTGCTGGCCGGTTACGGGCTGCTGGTGTTGACCGGGACGCCAGTGCGAGCGGTGCCTGAACGAATCCGACGCCTGCGCGCGGCGGCGCCAATGCAAGACCCCGCGGCGCCAATGCAAGACCCCGATTCCGATACACCTGACGCTGATAACACCGCCGTCCCGGTCGCCGACGCAGATCCCGCCGACGCCCGGCTTCGTCGACCCGCGCGGCGCAGGCAGGCTAGCCAGACCGAGGACTCCGGCACCGAGCAAGACACCGACCAAGACGCAGCCGCCGAGCCAGTGGCTGTGCCGACACCGCTGCCGAAGCCCGAGACGAAGCCGGCACCGTCGATGTCTGCGCAGCGGGTGGTCGACGGTGACTACCGGCTGCCTCCACCCGACCTGCTGGTCAAGGGCGATCCGCCGAAGGCCCGCAGCAAGGCCAACGACACGATGATCGAGGCGATCACCGGCGTCCTCGATCAATTCTCGGTGGACGCCCAGGTCACCGGGTTCGCCCGGGGCCCTACCGTCACCCGGTACGAGGTGGAGGTGGGTCCGGGAGTCAAGGTTGAGAAGATTACTCAGCTGACCCGCAACATCGCCTATGCGGTGGCCACCGACAACGTGCGGTTGCTCGCCCCGATCCCCGGCAAGTCCGCCGTGGGCATCGAGGTGCCCAACAGCGACCGCGAAATGGTGAGACTCGGTGACGTGCTGCGCTCGCCGATGTCCAATCGGGATCAGCACCCGATGGTGATCGGGCTGGGCAAGGACATCGAGGGCAACTTCGTCACCGCGAACCTGACCAAGATGCCGCACCTACTGGTGGCCGGTTCCACCGGCTCGGGCAAGTCCAGCTTCGTCAATTCGATGCTCGTCTCGCTGCTCGCCCGGGCCACCCCCGATGAGGTCAGGATGATTCTGATCGACCCGAAGATGGTGGAGCTGACCCCCTACGAGGGCATCCCGCACCTGATCACGCCGATCATCACCCAGCCGAAAAAGGCGGCCGCGGCACTGGCCTGGCTGGTGGAGGAGATGGAGCAGCGCTACCAGGACATGCAGGCCGCCCGGGTGCGCCACGTTGACGACTTCAACCGCAAGGTGCGCAGCGGTGAGATCACCGCGCCACCGGGATCAGAGCGGGAGTACCGCCCCTACCCGTACATCATGGCGATCGTCGACGAGCTGGCGGACCTCATGATGACCGCGCCGCGCGATGTGGAGGACGCCGTGGTACGCATCACGCAGAAGGCCCGCGCAGCCGGCATCCATCTGGTGCTCGCTACCCAGCGCCCGAGCGTCGACGTGGTAACCGGATTGATCAAAACGAACGTGCCCTCCCGGCTGGCGTTCGCCACCTCCTCGTTGACGGACAGCCGGGTGATCTTGGATCAACCCGGCGCGGAGAAGCTCATCGGCATGGGCGATGGGCTTTACTTGCCGATGGGCGCTGCCAAGCCGGTCCGCATCCAGGGCGCCTACGTCGGAGACGCCGAAATCGCCAAGATCGTCGCTTACAGCAAGGAGCAGGCCAGCCCGGAGTACACCCACGGCGTCACCGCGGCGAAGCCGGGTGAACAGAAAGAGGTCGATCCGGACATCGGCGATGATCTCGATGTGCTGTTGCAGGCCGCCGAACTGGTGGTGACCTCACAGTTCGGGTCGACCTCGATGCTGCAACGCAAGCTGCGGGTCGGCTTTGCCAAGGCGGGGCGCCTGATGGACCTGCTCGAAAGCCGGGGCGTGGTGGGGCCCTCGGAAGGCTCGAAGGCGCGTGATGTGCTGGTCAAACCTGACGAGCTCGACGGTGTGCTGTACTCGATCCGTGGCGGTCCGGGTAGAAGCGGCGAGGACTGACGTCGGCGTTACAGCTCCAGCAGCATGCGGGCGTTGCCCAGGGTATTGGGCTTGACGTAGGGCAGATCGAGGAACTCCGCAACGCCCTCATCGTGCGAGCGACGCATCTCGTCGTAGACCTCGGCGGTCACCGGGGTCTCTTCGATGGTCCGGAACCCATACCGTGCGAAGAAGTGTTCCTCGAAGGTCAGGACGAACAGGCGGCGTAGTCCCAGCGCCCGACCCTGCTCGATCAACCGCTCAACCAGTGCGTGTCCTACGCCCTGACCGACGGCGTCGGGGTACACGGCCAGCGTCCGGATCTCGGCGAGGTCCTCCCACAGCACATGCAGCGCGCCGCAGCCTACGACCGCGCCATCCCGTTCGGCGACCCAGAATTCCTGGACGTCCTCGTAGAGCGTGACAAGCTGTTTAGCCAGCAGCACCGCACCGGCGTAGACGTCCACCAATTCCTTGATCTTGCGGACGTCTGCTACCCGTGCCCGACGCACAGTGATCTTGACAGCGGTTCGCACTCCGACGAGCCTACGAGAACTTATCCACCCGCCGGTGAGCAGCCGTAGCGTCACCGTGGCCCGATACCCTAGCTCGGTGTCCACCCCACCGAAGTCTCCCCGCGCTGCGCTGCTGACCTTGGGGTGCGCCCGCAATGAGGTCGACTCCGAAGAACTGGCCGGCCGGTTGAACGAAGACGGTTGGGAGTTGGTGGACGCCGACCGCGCCGATCTCGAGTCGGCTGACGTGGTGGTCGTCAACACGTGCGGTTTCGTCGCGGCGGCCAAGAAGGACTCCATCGACACTCTGCTCGCCGCCGCGGACACCGGCGCCAAAGTCGTTGCAGTGGGCTGCCTGGCCGAGCGTTACGGCGCCCAACTGGCCGCCAGCCTGCCGGAAGCCGACGCGGTGCTTGGTTTCGACGCCTACCCTGAGTTGGGTGATCGGCTGCGGGACGTGCTGGCCGGTCGGGCCGTGCCGGCGCACCACCCGGTGGATCGCCGCACTCTGCTTCCGATCACCCCCGCGTCGCGGCCCGCTGCTCTTGTTACTGGGCCGGCGCTACCCGGCCACGGCTGGGGTCCTCGCGTGCCGCGCCGGCGCTTGGATGACTCACCGGTCGCGCCCTTGAAGATCGCGTCGGGTTGCGACCGGCGTTGCGCGTTCTGCGCCATTCCCACCTTCCGCGGGGCGTTCGTCTCCCGTCCGGTCGAGGAGGTGCTGGCGGAGGCGGTGTGGCTGGCCGGGACGGGGGTGCGGGAGCTGGTGCTGGTCAGCGAGAACTCCACGTCCTACGGGAAGGACCTGGGCCGCCCCGGCGCCTTGGAGGAGCTGCTGCGCAGGCTGGCCGCCGTTCCCGGCATCCTGCGCATCCGCGTTTCCTACCTGCAGCCGGCCGAGACCCGTCCCGCATTGGTATCCACGATCGCCGGCACTACCGGGGTGGCAGCGTATTTCGACCTGTCTTTCCAACATGCCAGTGAGCCGGTGCTCCGACGAATGCGCCGGTTCGGCTCGCGGGAAACTTTCTTGGGTTTGCTGGACCAGATCCGCCACCACGCACCGCTGGCGGGAGTGCGCAGCAATGTGATCGTCGGATTCCCCGGGGAGGCCGAGGCCGACCTGGCTGAGCTGGAGCGTTTCCTCGTCGAGGCCCGGTTGGATGCCGTCGGTGTCTTCGGCTACTCCGACGAGGATGGCACCGAGGCCGCCGGCTTGCCGGGCCAGCACTGTGCGGACGCCATCGCCGAGCGCGTCACCCGGATCAGCGGGTTGGTCGAGCAGCTCACCGCGCAGCGCGCCGAGGAACGGATCGGGGATACCGTCGACGTCCTCGTCGACGGCAACGACGGCGCCGAGACGATCGGGCGCGCCGAGCACCAAGGTCCGGAGGACGGTGAATGCGTGCTCACCGGTCAGGGCTCCTTCGTGCTCGGCGATCTGGTGCGCGGCCGCGTGATCGCCGCCGAGGGAGTGGATCTGGTCGTCGAGCCGATGGAGCTGATCGCCCCAGCCGGCGGCGAACAGTGAGTCCGCCGCCGCAGCCGACCAGGGTCTCGCTGTGGAACCTGGCCAACCTGCTGACCATGTCGAGGCTGGTGCTGGTCCCGGTTTTCGTGGTTGCCCTGCTCATCAGGGATGGTGCCGATCCTGCGTGGCGGGTGACCGCAGCCGTAATACTGGGCATCGCCTCGCTCACCGACCGGTTCGACGGCGACTTGGCGCGGCGGCGCGGGCAGGTCACCAAGTTCGGTACGATCGCCGATCCCATCGCCGACAAGGCGCTTATCGGGTCCGCTCTGGTAGGCCTGAGCCTGCTGGGCGAGTTGGCCTGGTGGGCCACCCTGCTGATTCTGGTCCTGGAGCTGGCCGTGGCAGCGTTGCGATTGTGGGTGCTGCGGTATGGAGTGATCCCGGCCAGCCGCGGGGGCAAGATCAAGGCATTCACACAGGCGGTGGCAATCGGGCTGTACGTACTACCGCTTCCGTTGACTGCCTATCCACTGCGTTGGACGGTCATGGGCGTCGCCGTGGCGCTCACCGTCGTCACAGGTGTCGACTACGTCGTGCGTGCGCTACGACTACGCGCGTCCGGTCGCCGAGCCGTCGCATTGCCGTAACTGCGCCAGCGGACGAGTGAGCCGGGTATATCGTTCGCCCACGGCGGACGCCGGGGCTGCGGACTGGTGAGTACGGTAGAGGTCAAGCAAGCTGGAGCCGAGTAGGCCCAGCCGACACCTGGAGGGAACGCGATGATGTTGCTGCGGGAGGCCATCGGCGACCGGTTGCGCCGGACGCGGACCTCGCAGCACCGCACGCTGCGTGAGGTGTCCAGGGTCGCCAGAGTGAGCCTGGGGTATCTCTCCGAGGTTGAGCGGGGCCGCAAGGAGCCGTCCAGCGAGCTGCTCGCATCGATCTGTGACGCACTTGACTTGCCCCTCGACGAGCTATTGCGGCGGGTGGCCAACGATCTCGGTCCGGTGTACCTGCCCGAGGTGCCCGACACCCTTGCGGCCGAGCTTGTGGCGGCCTGAGACGGGCAGGTGCCAGAGGTCAGGGATATCCCCGGTTCTGCCTGGGGTTGGTGGAAGCGCTGTCGCGCACCTGACACCATGGAGGCAACACGCGGCCTGCTCTGATGTGGCTTCGGGTGGGGCCGTGGCCGGGCGCGTGACGCTGGGCCCGATTGGTCACGAAGAAAGGCAGCGCAGGAGAGATGGCCAACCCGTTTGTGAAGGCTTGGAAGTACCTGATGGCGGCGTTCTCATCCAAGATCGACGAGTACGCCGATCCCAAGGTACAGATCCAGCAGGCCGTCGAGGAGGCGCAGCGCCAGCACCAGGCACTGTCCCAGCAAGCCGCCGCCGTCATCGGCAACCAGCGCCAGCTGGAGGTCAAGCTCAGCCGGCAGCTAGGGGAGATCGAGAAGCTGCAGTCGTCAGCCCGCCAAGCGTTGGTGCTCGCCGACGATGCTCGCGGTCGAGGTGACCAGGCTAAGGCGCAGCAGTACGAGCAGGCGGCGGAGTCCTTCGCCACCCAGCTGGTGACCGCCGAGCAGTCCGTCGAGGATCTAAAAACCCTTCATGACCAGTCCCTGCAGGCCGCAACCCAGGCCAAGCAGGCTGTCGAGCGAAATGCGATGGTGCTGCAGCAGAAGATCGCAGAACGCACCAAGCTGCTGTCCCAGCTCGAGCAGGCGAAGATGCAAGAGCAGGTCTCCGCCTCGCTGCGGTCCATGTCCGAGTTGGCCGCGCCGGGTAATACGCCGTCTCTCGACGAGGTACGGGACAAGATCGAGCGCCGCTACGCCAATGCTCTCGGGGCCGCGGAGCTGGCCCAGAACTCGGTGCAGGGCCGCATGCTGGAAGTACAGCAATCGACGCTGGACATGGCGGGTCGGTCCCGGCTGGAGCAGATTCGCGCCTCCATCCGTGGGGCGCCGATCGCGGGTGAGGTCACTGCCGGTGAGCCGGCTTCCCAACCCGCCTCGCCGCAGCAGGCGATACCCCCGCGCGGCCAGCCGCAGCCCGAGCAGGGTTGATCACCCACCGCTGCGGCGGCCGATCGTGACAGTGGCCTTTCCGACCATTCGAGCGATTTCCTCGTAGTCGTAGTCGAACACTTTCACGCATCAGAAACACGGCCCGTTCGACGGGTGAAAGCTTTTGAGCATGACGAGAAACGCCATGGTCATGACTCCGCGGTTTCAGCGACGTCGGCAGCGTTCGCCGCGTACTCATTGACCAGGGCTCGGGCAACCAAGGACCAAAGTAGGTCTCACGTGGGCTGCGAGCGGAGGGGCGCGTCGATTGCCATGCGCGTAGTGATGGTCGTGAGGTATGCCTTTGGATTAGCGATTTCATCGGCCTCTGCGCGGCTCAGCCGTACGAATGCTTCCTGCACCACGTCCTCGGCTTCGCTGACGCTGCCGAGCATCCGGTAAGCAATCGCGAAGCCATAGGGCCGCAGGTCGCGGCAGAGACCCTGTATATCGAGGGAGTGCACTGGGGTCCTACTTCTGTCGTTCCCAATCGTCCTCAGTGCCCGGTGAATCGAGCTACAGCGATGAAGACGCACACCAACCAGGATCACCATGTTCGCCCCAGCGGTGAGCGGCTCACGCAAGTGAAGGTGAGAGCTTGCGGCGCCGACCATCACTGCGGCCAATCCCGCCACCGCAAGCGGTGTCAACATTGGCAGGACACCGCTTGCACACGGCATGATCAAGCCAACGGCCGTGAGCAGCTCAGCCCCAGCCGTTGCACGTATCACAGGCATGGGAAACGGCGCGATCCCCGTTTGGCCGGTCGCTGGCAATCGATCCCGGGACATGCTGATCTTCGCACTCCCGGATTCCAGGAAGGTCCTGCCATGACCGCCTGGCAGATCCACACAGCGGTATTCATCGGCGCCACCCCTCGAGATTGGGCTCGTGCGGTCGAATGCTGTGCAGGAGAGGAGATAGCGGCTTTGGCTGCGACAGGTCCTGCACGATCCGATGAGCACGTCACACCGCGCACGGGAGCACGACACACCGGGCATGGGAGCACGACATGCGGGGAGGGGAGGGTGGGCGCCCGCTCAGGCTTGGGGCAGGTCGGTGTGGGTGCGGCGGCGCAGCTGGCTGGTGCGCAGCATCCGGGCCAGTAGCAAATCAATGGCGACCGCAACTTCCCGAGCCCCGGGAGTGGCCCAGCGCTGAATCGGTAGTGCCGCGCCCTGAGCCTGTTGTACCGCCGAGCGGTCCGGTAGCACAGTGGGCAGTACCAGCGGGCCGAAGATTTCCCGCAGTTCGTTGATGCGGAACTGGTGCTCGCTGGACCACCGCCGGACCCGGTTGATTACCACGCCGAGTGGTTGCAGGTCAGGGTTGTGCTCCCGTTCGGCCTGCACGGCCTCAAAGGCGCGCTGCACACCCGCGACGGCATAGATGGTGGGTTCGGTGACCAATAGCGCACGGTCTGCGGCCACCAGCGCCGAACGGGTCAGCTGGCCGAGCGAGGGCGGGCAGTCCAGCAGAACCAGCCGGTACGGCGGGTTGTCGGTGATCGTGTCCAGCTGGGACAGCGCGCGGTCGAGCCGCCGCAGGCCGGTACGGCTGGGATCCGGCCGGTTCTGCCCCTCGGTCTGCTCCCCGCCGACCAACACATCCAGGCTCACGCCCCATGCGCTGGGCGCGATCGCATCCCTGAGCACCGAGCACCTCGGGTCGGCCAGCACATCGGCCACGGTGCACTTCGTCGGGTCGGGATCCAGGGTGGCGGTGCAGTTGCCCTGCGGGTCGAGGTCCACCACCAACGTCCGGATGTTCCGCATCAGGGCGGCCCCGGCCAACCCCAGCACGAGGGAGGTCTTACCTACCCCGCCTTTCAGGCTGAGCACGGCCACGGTTCGCACCGGTGCAGCTTATGGTGCCCGGATTTCAGCGGTTGTGGCCCTGCCCTTCCCTGCCGCCGAGCTCGCCACTCTTGCAGTCCTTTACAGTGCTGCGCATGCGAGCCTGCGCGGTGCACCGAGCGCTGGAGGCCGAGGTCGCCGCGGCTCGGCTACGCCTGGGCGCCCCTCCCAGGGTGCTGGATGTGGGTGGTGGTAGCGGCGTCTGGGCCGTGCCGTTGGCCCGCGCCGGCTGCCTGGTCACGGTGGTGGAACCGAGCCCCAACGCGCTGGCCACGCTGCACCGCCGGGCCACCGAAGCCGGCGTGCAGGAATCGGTGCGCCCGGTGCAGGGTGACGCCGACTCGCTGTCTGATGCGGTACCGGCTGGGCACGCCGATCTCGTGCTCGGCCACGGCGTGCTCGAGGTCGTCGAGGACCCCGCCGCGACGATGCAGGCGCTGGCCGATGCCACCGCGCCCGGCGGCGCGGTATCGGTCCTGGTGGCCAACCGGTACGCGGCGGTGCTG
>JBHELN010000067.1:0-2727 GCA_046263115.1 Pseudonocardiaceae bacterium
GGCTGTTCCCTGGTGGCCGATCAGGTCGCCCACCTTGCCCATCTGAACGCCCGCGACACCACGCTCGTCTTCGTCTCGCGCGCGCCGCAGCCGGACATTGAGCGTGTTAAGGCGCGGATGGGCTGGACGATGCCCTGGTACACCTTGACCGACAGCTTCGACACCGACTTCGGCGTGGACGAGTGGCACGGCACGAACGCGTTCATCCGCGACGGCGACAGTGTGTTCCGCACCTACCTCATCAACAGCCGCGGCGACGAGGCGTTGGGCAGCACCTGGAGTTACCTGGACATGACCGCGCTCGGGCGTCAGGAGGACTGGGAGGACTCGCCTGAGGGCTACCCCCAAACCCCGCCATACGAGTGGTGGAACTGGCACGACGAATACGCCGACGCCGAGCCGGCGCAGGGCTGGGTGGCCCAAACTCGCCGGGGTACCCAGCGCCAGCGACCGTGATCAAGTCCAAGGCCCGGGTCGCCCCCCGAATGGCGACCCGGGCCCTTCCCCGGGGGCCCGGTCGCGCACACCCCCGTGCGCGCCGCGGGCGTTCGATCAGCTGGCTGGGCGTCCCGGCGCTGAGCCCACACAGTGCGGCCGGCAAGTCCTACGGAGCCGTACCGCATTGCCAGGACAGATGAGGGCTTCCCCCACCACACTCCTAGCAAGCATCAGGATTCTCGCCGGATTCCCGCCAGACCGCGTGTCGACGTCAGGCGCTCCGATGCCTCATGCCACCCGCCCGCCGGCCCAGCGCGCTGGCCCTGCGGCCACCGCCCGAAGACTTGCGGGATGACGAGCTACTAAAGAATGCCGAGCAGGCCACCGAGAATATGGGCGAGCCCATGGCGGCGCGAGCGGGGGTCGCAGTACTTGTCAACGGTGTCCACGTCCCTGACGCAACCTCTGCCCTGGTAGCAGGGGTTTTCCGAGAAATATTTGTCGCCGTTTCCGGAGCCGTCGCTTCCATAGCCGGCGCCCATGGTGAAGACATCCGAGACCCTCATAACGCCTTTCCCCTTTTCCAGTCGATGGAGTAGTCATGCAAGTCACCAGGACCGAAGCGACCTGGGGAAGTTTGTGCGCAGCCGCCTAACACCACAGCCGATACAATCGGTTGCCAGGTAGTTATCTGGTGATAGGTGCACCCCCGCGGACGAGCTCGCAAAACGATGCCTCAATCGTCGACGCACCAAGCGTCTTCGCGAACTCTGCCCCATATCACAGCAGGCGTATGTGATAATCCGCCGCACTGCATTGATCTGCTGCAGTGGGCAGGCCCCCCCAGATGACCCAGCGATCCCCCTTACTCTCCGTGGTCACGCAGGCTCAAGTTAGGGCATGTCGGTGACTGATTGCAACAGTAACTTTTGTACCGGCACGGGTGAAGAACACACGTGGCGAGCTCGGCCCACCACGTTGACAGCTGTGCGGGCTAGGGTCGGCGGATATGAGTACCGCCATGATCGATCCTGACTTCCTCGCCTTACCGTTGCAACCGCTGGCTGCGGCTGCGCTCGAGCGGGCTCAGGACCTGGGCGCCGAGCACGCCGACGTCCGGATCGAACGGATCACCGGGCAGCTGCTGCGGCTGCGCGACGGGACAGTCGCTACCGCGCAGAACTCCACCACCGTCGGGCTGGCCGTCCGCGTGATCGTCGAGGGAACCTGGGGGTTCGCCTCGCATTTGGAGCTGACTCCGGAGTCCGCCGCGGCCACCGCGGAGCGAGCCGTTGAGGTGGCCCGTACGCTGCGTGCACTCAACGCCGAACGGGTGGAGCTGGCCGCCGAACCGGTGCACGCCGGCGCGGTGTGGAGCGGTGATCACGAGATCGACCCGTTCACGGTGCCGTTGAGCGACAAGGTCGCACTGCTGTCGGAGTGGTCGCGCCGCCTGCTCGCCAGCGATGGGGTCGAGCACACTGACGTGATCTTCCGAGCGGCGAAGGAGACCAAGTTCTACGCCGACTCGGCCGGTACCAGCACCAGCCAGCAGCGGGTCCGGCAGCACCCGCAGGTCACCGCGATCGCGGTGGATCGGGCGGCGGGCTCGTTCGAGAGCATGCGTACCTGCGCGCCACCCACCGCGCGGGGTTGGGAGTACCTGGCCGGCAACACCGTCTGGGACTGGGACGGTGAGCTGGCGCAGATCCCGGAGTGGCTGGCTGAGAAGGTCAAGGCCCCCAGCGTGGCGCCGGGCCGGTACGACCTGGTGATCGACCCGACGAACCTGTGGCTGACAATCCATGAGTCGGTGGGACACGCCACTGAGTACGACCGGGCGATCGGCTACGAGGCGGCCTATGCCGGATCGTCCTTCGCCACCCCGGACAAGCTCGGCACCCTGCGTTACGGCTCGCCGGCTATGCATGTCACCGGCGACCGCACGGAGAAACACGGCCTGGCCACCATCGGCTATGACGACGACGGGGTAGCCACCTCGCAGTGGGATCTGGTGCGCGACGGGACGTTGGTCGGCTACCAGACCGATCGGGTGTTCGCCCGCCGGCTGGGGCTGGAGCGCTCGGCGGGCTGCGCGTTTGCCGACTCGCCGCACCACGTGCCCATCCAGCGGATGGCCAACGTGTCACTGCAACCCGATCCCCACGCTGACACCGCGACCGCCGAGCTGATCGCCGGGGTGCAGCGCGGTATTTATATCGTTGGCGACCGATCGTGGTCGATCGACATGCAGCGGTACAACTTCCAGTTCACCGGCCAGCGGTTCTA
>JBHELN010000068.1:0-3146 GCA_046263115.1 Pseudonocardiaceae bacterium
ATGCAGCTACTCGAGTGGGACGCACGTGCCTACGACGAACTCCCGCTACCGCATCAGCGGTGGGGCCGCGAAGCGATTCGCCGGTTACAGCTGGCCGGCGATGAAACTGTCATGGAACTCGGCTGCGGTACGGGCCGCGACGCTGAGCTGCTTCTCGACGCGCTCCCGAATGGGCGGGTGATCGCCGTCGACGGGTCCGAACAGATGCTGGCCCAACTACGCCACCGGCTGGCGGGCCGGCTGGACCGGGTCACCGTGGTGCAGGCTGACCTGCGCCAAGCCCTTTCTCAACCAGAACTTTTTGATGAGCCGGTGGATGCCGCGCTGAGTGTGGCGACCCTGCACTGGCTTCCCGACCACGACGTTGTCTTCCAGACTGTGGCGGCCGCGCTGAGCCCCGGCGGTCGATTCGTGGCCGAGGCGGGCGGGGCCGGCAACGTGGATCGAGTGCGCGCGGCGCTGCGCGCCGTTACCGGCAACAGCGATGGGGACGGCGGCCAGTTGTGGAACTTCGCCGGTATTGAGCAGACCACCCGCAGGCTGCGACGAGCCGGGTTCACTGATATCACCGTGGAACTGGTGCCGGACTCCGCGGCTCTGGAGCGCGGTGAGCAGCTCGAGGCATATCTGGCCATCGTCGTGCTCGGGGCCCAGCTGCGCGAGCTGCCGGCACGCCAGCGCCGGTCATTCGTGCATGCGGTCGCTCGCGAATTGGGCGAACCGGTTATCGATTACGTGCGACTGCGGATCGACGCGACGCGCGCCTCACCGCCGTACACCTAAAATGACCGGGTGTCTGCCGACGATCTGTTCGGTGATCCGGCGCGGCTAGCGGCGGTGGCTGCAGCGCTTCAGGTGGCCAAGGCCAGCCAGGCCGCCATGGACCGGCTCGCCGAGCTGGCCGCGATCGTGATGGACGCTCCGATCGCCATCGTGAATCTCATCGATACCCAGCAGCATCTGGTGGGCCTGTTCGGCCTTGCCGAACCGTTCGTGACATCCCGGTTGGCGTCGATAGACACCGGTTATTGCCCGTCCACCTTCTTCGCCGGCCGTCCACTGAATATTGAGGATGCCGCCGAGGATCCCGCGTTCGCCGACCATCCAGCCCGGGCCGAGCTGGGTTTCGCCGCCTATGCCGGGTGCCCGCTGCGCGACGCCGATGGGTAGCTGATCGGAACCCTGTGTGTTGTCGACACCCGCCCGCGCCGGTGGCGCCGGGTGGACCGCCGGGCCTTGGAGGCGCTGGCGACCTCGGTGGTCAACGAACTGGCGTTGCACCAGGACATCGATCGCCGCGGGCGGTTGTTGGACGCGTTCGCCGCGGCGCCGGCCGCGATTGCAGTCACTCGCGGCCCACGCCATCTCGTGGAATACCGCAATCCGGCGTACTGCGCGCTGTTCGGGTCTTTCTCCCTGGAGTTACCTGCCAGGCAGGCGATGCCGGCGCTACCGGACGAGTTCTTCGCACTGATGGATCAAGTACTGACCGGTGGCGAGGTATACCGCACCAGCGAGGCCCCGCTGACGACGACCTGGCCGGGCGAGCAGTCGCCCCGCGAACGATTCTTCGATCTCTCCTACTCTGCGATCGGCCGCAGTGCCGACGGCGAAGTGGACCACCGCGGACTGCTCGTAGTGGCGGTGGAGGTCACCGAACGGGTCCAGACCCGCGTCGAGCTGGAACGACACGCCCGGCGCCAGGAGTTGCTCGCGCGGGCCAGCGCCGCGTTGAACCGCAGCCTGGATCCGACCGCGGAACTGCAGGCACTTGCCCGCGTGGTGGTCCCCGAACTCGCGGACCTGTCCACGGTGCACCTGCTCGCCAATCCGGTGGCGCCGGGCGCCGATCCACCGCTGCCGGTGATCACCGACCGGGTGGCCGTTGCCGGCGCCCCCGGCGTCGTGCTGCCACCGAAGTTGACCGGCTTGCGGTGGGACGGCAACGACGACCCGATCACCGCCGCGATCCGCCGGGGGGAACTGCTACGTCAACCCGTGCCTACTGGCGGGCCCCCGCCGTGGTCACAAACCACCGGCTCAGGGCCCACCTTTCACGGTGGGCTGCGCCACCTGATGGTCGGCCCGGTGATCGTGGACGGGCTGGTCGTCGCGGTGGTCTCCTTCGCCCTGCAAGAGGATCGACCGCTGTGGAGCGACGACGACCTACGTGCCTTGGGCCAGATTGCTCGCTATGCGGGAATCGCCCTGGAACACGGGCTGTCCTACCAGGCCACCCGCAAGTCGGCAGTAGTGCTGCAACGCAGCCTGCTCAGCGACCCGCCCACCGTGCCCGGTTTGCAGATCTGCGCCCGCTACCGCCCAGCCGGGCGTGATGAGGTGGGCGGTGACTGGTACGACGCGTTTCACCGTGGTCCCGATCAGCTCGCGCTGGTGATCGGTGACGTCGTGGGCCACGACATCACCGCCGCGGCGGCGATGGGTCAGCTCAGCGCGACCCTGCGGAGTCTGGCGCTGGACCGCTGTGAGGGGCCGGCCGCCATCCTGGACCGGCTTGGCACGCTCAATACCCAGCTCGGCATCACACCGTTCGCTACCCTGTTGTTCGCCACTCTCACTCGCGTGGATGGACGCTGGACGATGCGCTGGGCCAGCGCCGGCCACCCACCCCCGTTGCTGCTCACCTCCGGCGGTGTCCAGCTGTTGGAGCGGGTCAGCGGCACCGCCTTGGTCACCAGCAAGACCCCGGCGCGCGGCGAGGCCCAGATCAGCGTTGCCGTTGGATCGACTTTGCTGTTCTATACCGACGGCCTGATCGAACGGCGAGGTCGGGACTTAACGGACAATCTCAACGCCTTCGTCGCTCGAGCCGCGGTAATCGAGCACAGCCTCATCGAGCCGCTGTGCGATGACCTACTCGCCGATGCCCCGACCGACGATGATATTGCCATGCTCGCCGTCCACATGGGGGACGGTCAGCGTCCGCGAGTTTGACGACCGACTACAGAAGGTCGTCAAACTCGCCGGCTTTGACGCCGTGGATCCACGCCTCCATTTCAGCGCGGGTGAACAGCACAGCCCCCCGATCGGGCTGATTGCTGTTGCGCACCGCAATGTGTCCGTCGGGAAGGGCGGCAACTTCGACGCACGTCCCGTTATTGCCACTGAAGCTGCTGGTGCGCCAG
>JBHELN010000069.1:0-2887 GCA_046263115.1 Pseudonocardiaceae bacterium
GTACTACCCAGCCCTGCTGGAGGCCTTCACCGACAAACGCGGCGGCCTGCTCCGCCCCGAAGCGCGGGCCCTGCTGGCCGCCGCTCCCACCCCGCGAGCGCCGCGCAGCTGACCACTACTCAGCTCGCCGCGCTGCTGCGCCGAGCTGGCCGCCAGCGCGGCATCGACACCGAAGCCACCCGGATTCAGGCGATCCTGCGCAAGGAGTACCTCCACCAACCTCCCCTGGTCGAGGACGCCTTCGGCCACCACGCTCTGGCCCTGCTCCGAGCGCTCGACACCGCGGCCGTCAACGCCTACGACCTGGCCGCCGCGACCATCGAAAATTTTGACAAGCACCCGGACGCCGAGATCATCACCAGCCTGCCAGGACTTGGATCTCTCACCGGCGCCCGGGTCTTGGCCGAGATCGGCGACGACCGATCCCGTTTCACCAACGCCAGGGCACTCAAGGCCTACGCCGGCAGTGCACCCGTGACCCGAGCCAGCGGCAAAAGCCGCACCGTGACCCACCGCAAAGTCAAAAACCAACGCCTCGCCGCCGTCGGCTACGTCTGGGCCTTTTCTGCCCTGACCGCCTCACCCGGCGTCCGCACCCACTACGACCACCGCAAAACCACCGGCGATCGCCACACCGCCGCCCAACGCAACCTGTTCAACCGACTCCTCGGTTGCCTGCACCACTGCCTACAAACCCGCCAGCACTACAACGAACACATCGCCTTCCCCACCACCCGCCCCAACTCAACCAACGCGGCAGCTTGACAAGCTAAGCGCGTGGGATGTCTGTGGATGACGAGGAGGGTCGTACCCTCCCGATCATCTTGTAGATCCTCAAGCAAGGCCGGCGCGCCAACGCCGGTCGGGAAGGTACGACCTGTGCTCACCGTAGTCCCCGAAGAGTCCGACGGTTGTGGCGCTACTGGCGGTGCCGACAGCTTGTCGTTGATTGACGAGATCCTCCGGGAGGGCGCTCGGCGGATGCTTGCGCAGGCGCTGCAGTCCGAGGTGGATGCCTACATCGACCGGTTCGTTG
The DNA here is from genome assembly GCA_046263115.1 of Pseudonocardiaceae bacterium. GTDB lineage: Bacteria > Actinomycetota > Actinomycetes > Mycobacteriales > Pseudonocardiaceae. The sequence goes on from JBHELN010000069.1 coordinate 1,037, forward strand.
GCGAGCGTGACGAGCGGGGCCGGCGGCTGGTGGTGCGCAATGGTAGTCACCAGCCTCGGGAGGTACTGACCAGCGCGGGGGCGGTGGAGGTGGTCGCGCCGCGGGTCAACGACCGACGGGTTGACCCCGACACCGGCCAACGCCAGCGGTTCTGCTCGGCGATCCTGCCGCCCTGGGTCCGGAAGACACCGAAGATCAACGAGGTGCTGCCGCTGTTGTACCTGCATGGCCTGTCCTCGGCAGACTTCGTGCCGGCGCTGGGCCAGTTTCTGGGCTCCACGGCCGGGCTGTCCGCACCGGTGATCACGAAGCTGACCGAGACCTGGAAGGTCGAGCAGCATGCTTTCTCGCAGTGGGATTTGTCCGAGGTGGACTACGTCTACCTGTGGGCCGACGGCATCCATGTCAACATCCGCCTCGAGGAACACAAGTTGTGCCTGCTGGTGATGATCGGCGTGCGGGCTGATGGCCGCAAAGAGCTCGTCGCCCTGGCCGACGGGTACCGGGAATCGGTCGAGTCCTGGGCGGATCTGCTGCGCGATGCCGCGCGGCGCGGGATGCGCGCCCCGGTACTCGCCGTCGGTGACGGCGCGCTCGGATTCTGGGGTGCACTGCGCGAGGTGTTCCCGCAGACCAGAGCGCAGCGATGCTGGTTTCACAAGATCGCGAACGTGCTGGGGGCGCTGCCCACCAGCGCGCATCCGGGAGCGAAAAAAGCGCTGGCGGAGATCTGGAACGCCGAGGACAAAAGACATGCCCTCGATGCCGTGAGCAGGTTCACGGCAACCTACGGGGCCAAGTTTCCCAAAGCGGTCGCAAAGATCACCGACGATCTTGACGAGCTGCTCGCCTTCTATGACTACCCCGCCGAACACTGGGTTCATCTGCGCACGACGAATCCCATCGAGTCTACTTTCGCCACGGTCAGGAACCGAAGCAAGATCACTAAAGGGCCGGGCTCGCGAGCGGCGGGGCTGGCGATGGCCTTTAAGCTCATCGAGGCCGCTCAGGCCCGCTGGCGAGCGGTCAACGCACCCCACTTGGTCGCGCTCGTCCGCGCCGGAGCGGTGTTTCAGGACGGCAAGCTCGTAGAACGACCCGAAGAACAGCCCCAACCCGAAGCTGCCTAAAAGATCTTCATCCACAGGTATTGACTATTGCTCGGTCACCGGCCGAAGTCGACTCAGGGGCGTCTACCACAACAGAGTCGGTGCTCCAGCTTGCTCATACGGCACTGATCCATAAACGCGAAAGGGTCTCCCCGCTCAGCTGGCCAGTGCTCCCTTGCCTTGCAACAGTGCCCGGTGGCCGAGTCTCGACCCAGCGTTGGCTCGTCGGCGTGCCTGTGAAGATCAGCCGCATATCAAGCAAATGACTCAGACGGGAAGCGTGGCTAAGATCCGGGCTCGTTCGGCGTCGCTAAGTCGCGGGCAGCTGGCGCACGGATGCTCCACCCCGGGCAGCGCGTAGAGAAAGCAACACGAGCCACGCCGGCGGGTCCAATGGGTACGCCCACGGTCGTCGGTCACCTGGCAGATCCTCGACGCCGAGGTCAGCGGTTTTTCGCCGTCGGCCAGCACCAGTCGCGCATCGGCTGCACCGGCCTGCGCTGACCCGAACGAATGACCCGCCAGGAGCAACGCCTTATCCAGCCGGTCGGTCACCGCTGCCCACTGCGTGTGGCGCCCGAAGCGCACCTGCGGGCCGTCCACCGCCAGGAAGAGGGTGGCGTGTGCGATCACCTCGCGGCGCAGCACCGCGCCCAGCGACGCCTCGTCGGGCACCGCCACCGCATCGGGATGCCCGGCCTCGGGATCGCCGGGCAGACACTAGAACCGGCCTGGTCGCAGC
>JBHELN010000070.1:0-4480 GCA_046263115.1 Pseudonocardiaceae bacterium
AGGTGTACCGAGGCAAGCTCATCTTGTACGGATGCGGTGACCTCATCAACGATTACGAAGGCATCTCGGGCTACGACGAGTACCGGGACGACTTACGAATCCTGTACTTCGCCTCGATTGCACCGGATACCGGAAAGCTCACCAATCTTCGCATGGTGCCGATGCAGTCCCGAAAGATGCAACTGCACCGCGCCTCGTCCACAGATGCAAAATGGTTACAGGAGGTCCTCGACCACGTGTGTCTTGGCTTCGGTTCCCGCGTCACCCTTGAACCGGAGGGTGTTCTCGCGCTCCGGTGGGATCAAGCACAATGATCACAGTCAGGGGTGAACCCGCTGGCTCGGCACCCGCCGACGGCGCTCGGCCAGGGATCGCTGGAGGCCCGCCGGCGAAGGTGCACCGTGGTCGGCAGTGCACGTGTTGATCAGTGCCTCTTCGCGGGCGCCGCGAATAAAAGCGACTGCCTTCGGCGTTTGGAGCGTTTAGGGCTAGTACCGTCGACAGCAGAGGGCGGCGTGGCCCCGTTCGGGAGCGTGAAGGGCATGTTGAGTGTTCGGGTGGACCGGCCGGCTGAGGATCTAGTCGTCATTGCGGTGGCCGGAGAAATCGATTCCGTAACGGCACCCAAGTTGAGCACGAGCCTGCACCGTGAGCTTGAGCGCCGGCCAGCAGTACTGATCCTCGACTTGACGGCCGTGAGTTTTCTCGGCGTTGCCGGACTCCATGTGCTGGGCTGCGCCCTAGACCGATCGAAGACGCTCTCGGTGGCTCTCAGCGTGGTCCACGACGAGGACTCCGCCGTGCAGTCGGCGCTGCGCGCGGCAGCAATGACGGGCGACTTCCCGACCTTCCGCACGGTGACCCAGGCCCGGACCTCATCGGCACCGGTGACGACGACCGGGTAAACCGTTCCACCAACACCGCGATCACGTGAACTCGGCGCGCATCGCGGGCAGCAGCTTGTCCCGGGCGTAGTCGAGAAATGGCTGCTGGTGCTGCGGAGCGCCGCCGATCTGCACCAGCGCGAGATCTGTGAATCCCGCATCGGCAAAGGGCCGCGCTGCCGAAACATGCGCGTCGACGTCGGGTCCGCACGAGATGTGCTCGGCAATATCGTCTGGCCGCACGAACTGTGTTGCGGCGGCGAACCCGGCGGTGGAGGGCAGCTCCGCGTTGACTTTCCAGCCCCCGCCGAACCAGCGGAACTGCTCGTGCGCCCGGGCGATCGCGGTGTCCCGATCAGCGTCGAAGCAGATCGGCAACTGACCGATCCGGCGGCTGGTGGCCTTTCCCGGCCGCGCGGCGTTCCACATCGTGGCCAACTCGGCGTCCGGTTCAACGGCGATCATGTGGTCGGCCAGCGGGGCGAACAACTCGCAAGACTGGGCGCCTGACACCGCCACCGCGATGGGCACCCGCTGGGTCGGCAGGTCCCACAGCTTCGCGGAGTCGACTTGGTAGTACTGGCGGCGCCGGGTCACGTACCCGCCGTCGAACAGCGCATTAATTATCTGCAACGCCTCGACGAGCATCTCCTGGCGCACCGTGGCCGACGGCCAGCCACCGCCCACCACGTGCTCATTGAGGTTCTCCCCGGACCCCAGGCCCAGGATGAACCGGTCGCCCGACAGCAGCCCCAACGTGGCCGCTTGCTGGGCTACCACAGCGGGGTGATACCGCATGATCGGGCAGGTCACATAGGTCATGAACTCGACGCGCTCCGTGGCGTGGGCAACGGCGCCGAGCACGGTCCAGGCGTTCGGTGCGTGGCCTTGCTCGTCCAGCCACGGAAAGTAGTGATCACTGCAGACCTCGAAGGCGAACCCGGCCTGCTCGGCGGCCACCGCGTAGCGCACCAGATCGGTTGGCCCGGATTGCTCGGTCATCAGGGTGTATCCGATCTCCATGCCCGCTCCATCCGCCGTCGATCACTGGAGTGCCATTGTCGATGACGCCGCGGTGGATGTCCTGCGCTGCCGCCAGCGGCATCGTCGAGCAGCTGGCAGGGTTGGGATCGTGGATTGGGTCACCGGATCGGGACGCGCTGCGCGGTCGCGTGGCCGTGGTGATCCGGGAGCGCGGCCTAGACGCGAACTACGACGACTACCGGTGACGCACTGCCGGTGGTCGGATTGGCTGCCTAATAAACTTGGGCCCAATGCACTTCGGGCCTAATGAAGCGGGAAGGGCGCCTGCTGCCACCACGGCTCGTCGGACAGCTCCACTGCGGTGACCCACTTAACCCACCAGAAGCCGCGCCGGCCGGGTGCGACAAGCCGAACTGGGGCGCCGTGGCCGGCCGACAGCGGCACGCCGGCCATGTGGGTAGCCAACAGCAGGGTGCATGCGTCCGCGGCTGGCAATCGACGCCGGTAACCGGTCACCGAGGTGATCAGGACGCTGCCGCGAGTGCTGGGCGGCAGCAACCGATCCAGCCGGGTGCCCGCCCAGGTCTGCTCGGCGTACCAGCCGTTAGTGCAGTTGAGGATGGCACGCATGGTGTCCGTCCCGACCAGCTCGTCAGGGGATAGCTCGCGGCTCGCGCCGCCAATGGTCAACCGCACCCGCCAGGCCGAGGCGTCAATGCTGGGCACGGTGTCGGTGAACCACTGGGTAATCGGCATTGCTGCCGGGGCGTAGGAGTCGAGCTGGTAGGAGCCGGTCGCCAGCCGCGTGCTCGCGGGTAGCCGGAGCAATACACCGGCGCCCTCCAGCAAGGCGTAGGCCGCGCCCGCGGTGGCCGCCAGGCTGAGCCCGCCGAGCGCGGCTCGGCGGGTGGCATCGGTGCGCCGCGGCCGGGTTGGATGCACCTTCAGATGTGCTACCAGCACGGCGAGCACGATGGCGGCGCCACCGACGTGCAGCTGCATCGGCGTCAGGATCAGCAGCTGGCGGAACCCTCCCTGGGTGTGCAGTAGCCCGGAGGCGAGCACAGCGAATACCGCAACGGCGAGAGCGAGCCCGGCGCCGCGACCCGGCCGGTGCCGCCGCCAGCCCCGCCGCGCCACCACGCTCTTCCAGGGAATCAGCGCGACGATGGCCAGCCCGATCACCCCGTGCGTGACCGCGACGATCCGGGCCGGCCCTGGGTTGCCTACCGCGAAGGCCGTCACCCCGCTGGCCAGCGCCAGCACTAGGAGTGCGAACAGAGCGAGGTTGGTGCTCCGCCCGGCACGGCGCAACATGCGCACACCATCCAGTGTGCGTCGCTCAAGCCGTCCGTGGCGGCCGTGGCGGCCACCAACTCGCAGTCTGGATGCAGACTGCGGTAAAAGATGCCCGAAAAACAGCAGTCTGCATCCAGACTGCGAACGGCAGCGACTGGGAACGGCGGCACCAAGCAGGCTGGGCGGTTGCGGCCAAGCGGCGGTGTCCCTGTGCGGGTGCAGCCGGTACGAAGTGCGCCGTGCCTAAATCGGCTCGCAGCCTTCGGGCGCTCGCCCGGGATGTGGCGACCTTGCGCGCCGATATCGAGCGGTACCGCGCCGAGCTGCGTGCCGCGCTCGAGTTGGTGATGTTGGCTCCAAACGATCCGGCGGGCCGGCGAGGTGCCCAGCCATCCGGGTAACTCGCGTCTAGGTTTTGGTTATCGCTGGAGATCCGCTATGGGTAGCGGTGCTGACCTTGCCCGCATTGGAGGTAGCTGATGGGGGCACCGACGTTGCGAGTCCAGGTGAGTACACGGCGGGTGTATGCCTTGGGCGCGTTGGCTGCAGTGCTGTTCGGTTACGACGGCGGCATCATCGGTGCGGCGATCTTGTTCATTCCGCATGATCTGCCGCTGCCGCCCTGGCAGCAAGGTGTTGTGGTCGGCGCCATGGTCTTCGGAGCGATGGTGGGCGCCTTGGGCAGCGGGCCCGCTGCTGATCGCGTGGGACGGCAGCGGGTCCTGCTGGTTGCCGGGGTGGTGTTCGCTGTTGGCGCCCTGGGTACCGGCCTGTCTTGGACCGTGCCCATGCTGGTGCTGTTCCGCTTGGTGGTGGGCTTGGCCATCGGTATCGCGTCGGTGATGGTGCCCCTCTATCTGGCCGAAATGGCACCCGCCCGGGACCGCGGCGTGATCACGTCCCTCAACCAGTACATGATCATCGTTGGGACGGCGCTCTCCGCGGCCGTCGGCTACCTACTGGCCTTCACCGGTTCGTGGCGGGCGATGTTGCTTATCGGCGTGTTGCCGGCGGTCGTGCTCATGGTCGGCATGCGCGCCATGCCTGACACTCCCCGATCTCTGGTACGACGTGGACATCCTGGGCAGGCACGCGCAGTTCTGACCAGCTTGCGCGGAGATGCCGCACTGGCCGAGCGGGAACTTACCGAGATCACCGAACTTGAACGCGAACAACACGATACGAACACCAGCGCCCGCCTGTCTGCGCCATGGGTGCGCCGGCTGCTGTTGCTGGGCGCGTTGCTGGCCGTCTTTCAGCAGGTCACCGGGATCGGCTCGATCGTCTACGTACCAACCGTGCTCACCGGCTTT
>JBHELN010000071.1:0-5488 GCA_046263115.1 Pseudonocardiaceae bacterium
ACTCGGGCTTGAAGTGCCGGCGGACCACGCCGAGCACCGCGTCAGTTCGCTCGCGTTCGGTGAGAGTGGTATCGGCCAGCGCCTGCGAGCCGAGGTTCGACGTCAGCACCAGGATGGTGTTGCGGAAGTCGACCGTGCGGCCCTGGCCATCGGTCAGCCGACCGTCGTCGAGTACCTGCAGCAGCACGTCGAAGACGTCGGAGTGGGCCTTTTCCACCTCGTCGAGCAGCACCACGGAATACGGCCGGCGGCGCACCGCCTCGGTGAGCTGGCCGCCCTGGTCGTAGCCGATATATCCAGGCGGGGCCCCGACCAGCCTGGCCACCGAGTGCTTCTCGGAGTACTCGCTCATGTCGATGCGCACCATGGCGCGCTCGTCATCGAACAGGAACTCCGCCAGCGCCTTGGCCAGCTCGGTCTTCCCGACCCCGGTAGGGCCAAGGAACATGAACGAGCCGGTGGGGCGATCCGGGTCGGCCACGCCCGCGCGGGCTCGCCGCACGGCGTCAGAAACAGCTCGCACCGCTTCCGGTTGGCCAACCACGCGGGCGGACAGCGCGTCTTCCATCCGCAGCAGCTTGGCGGTCTCGCCCTCGAGTAGCCGGCCCGCCGGGATCCCGGTCCAGGACGACACGACATCAGCCACATCGTCAGGGCCGACTTCTTCTTTGAGCATCACCTGCGGGTCCCGCGATACCGCGGTGGCCTCGGCGAGTTGCTTCTCCAGCGCTGGAATCTTGCCGTAGCGCAGCTCCGCGGCCCGGCCCAGATCACCGTCCCGCTCGGCGCGTTCGGATTCACCCTTGAGCTGCTCCAGCTGCTCCTTGAGCTCCCGGGTCGCCTCGATGGCACTCTTCTCGTTCTGCCAGCGGGCGGTCAGTTCGGTGAGGTGCTCCCGCCTGTCGGCCAACTCGGCCCGCAACGCGGCGAGGCGCTGCTCCGAAGCCGGGTCCGACTCCTTCTCCAGCGCCATCTCCTCGATCTCCAGGCGGCGCACCGCGCGCTCCACCTCGTCGATCTCGACAGGCCTTGAGTCGATCTCCATCCTTAGTCGAGAAGCGGCCTCGTCGACCAGGTCGATCGCCTTGTCCGGCAGGAACCGGGCGGTGATGTAGCGGTCAGACAGCGTCGCGGCGGCGACCAGCGCGGCGTCGGTGATCCGCACGCCGTGGTGCACCTCGTAGCGCTCCTTGAGGCCCCGCAGGATGCCGATGGTGTCCTCGACGGAGGGCTCACCGACGAATACCTGCTGGAAGCGGCGCTCCAGCGCGGCGTCTTTCTCGATGTGCTTGCGGTACTCGTCCAGCGTCGTCGCACCGACCATGCGCAGCTCGCCTCGGGCCAGCATCGGTTTGATCATGTTGCCGGCGTCCATGGTGCCGCTTTCCCCGACGGCTCCGGCGCCCACGATGGTGTGCAGCTCATCGATGAACGTGATGATCTGGCCGGCCGAGTCGGTGATCTCCTTCAGAACCGCCTTGAGCCGCTCCTCAAATTCGCCGCGGTATTTCGCCCCGGCCACCATCGAACCCAGGTCCAGCGCCACGACCCGCTTGTTGCGCAGCGACTCGGGCACGTCACCGGCGACGATGCGTTGCGCGAGCCCCTCGACGATGGCGGTCTTGCCCACGCCGGGCTCGCCGATCAGTACCGGGTTGTTCTTGGTGCGCCGCGACAGCACCTGCACCACGCGGCGGATCTCGGCGTCACGGCCGATCACCGGGTCCAGCTCACCGGCCCGAGCTCGCGCGGTGAGGTCCACACCGTATTTCTCCAGGGCCTGGAAGGTGGCCTCCGGATCGGGGCTGGACACCCGGGCCGAGCCCCGGACGGACTGAAAAGCGTCTCTGAGCGCATCCGGGGTGGCGCCGTAACTGTTCAGCAGCTGCGCGACCGCACCACTCTCGGCTGCCAGCCCGACGAGCAGGTGCTCGGTGGAGACGTAGGAGTCGCCCATCTCGGTAGCCAGCTTCTGGGCGTGACTGAACGCCCTGAGCGCCTGCCGGTCGAACATCGGCGCGGCCACCGTGGAACCGGTGGCTGAGGGCAGCCGCTGGGTGATGGCCTCCAGCTCGGGCCGTATCGAGGCGGGGTCCGCACCCACCGCCGCCAGCAGCGGCGCGGCCGTGCCGTCCGCCTGCGCCAGCAGTGCGCCGAGTAGGTGGGCCGGCGTCACGTCGGGGTTGCCGGCCATCGACGCGGCCTGCACGGCCGAGGAGATGGCTGCCTGCGTTTTGGTCGTTGGGTTGAAGGAATCCATCCTCAAACGTTCCCCTTTACAGTGAATGTCTACAGGTCTTAACGTAAGAAAAGTTGAGTCTGTTCCGCTCAAGTCGGCGCCCGGGTAGCCGCTGCCAGGACCGTGTCATACCATCCGGCGGCGAAGTCCGTCGGAAAAGCCCAAGAGGGTAGGGTTCCGGCACCCTCGGGGACTTCGCATCGCCGCGGCGGGTCACCTGCTTGCCATCCACCCTGGAGAAGACGCTCCCGGACTATGACAGCCGATGCCGTACGGAGCTACCCATCGCTTCCCGAGCATCAGCCGCACCGCACCGGTGCGGCTGCGATCACGGTTCGGCTGATCCGCGAAAGCTATGCGCAGGTCCAGCCACGCGCGGCAGAGGTCATGCAGTTCTTCTACGCGATGCTGTTCGCCATCGCACCGGCCACCCGGGACTTGTTCGCTGCCAACATGGAGGTGCAGCGCAGCCGCTTCTGGCGCGCTCTGATGCACATCGTGCAGCACGTCGACCGGCCTGACGAGCTGGTTCCATTCCTGCACCAGCTGGGCCGCGACCACCGCAAGTTCGGGATCGTGGCGCAGCACTACGGCGCGATGGGCACCGCTCTGGTGACCGCGCTGAAACACTACGCCGGCCCGTCCTGGACACCGCAGGTGGAGAAAGCATGGCGGGACGCCTACAACCTGATCGCCAGGACGATGCAGGAGGCGGCCGCCGCGGAATCCGGTCCCGCCTGGTGGACCGCACGGGTTGTCGACCATCGGCGGCTGACCTGGGACTTGGCGGTGGTCCGGGTCGTCCCCGAGCGGCCGGTGCCGTACCGGGCTGGGCAATACGTCAGCGTGGAGGTACCGCAGCGACCTCGGCTGTGGCGGTACCTGTCGCCGGCAAACGCGCCCCGCCCGGACGGGTCGATCGAGTTCCACGTTCGCGCGGTCCCCGCCGGCTCGGTCAGCCGCTCCATCGTCGGTCACACCCAGGTCGGGGACAGCTGGCGGATCGGCTCGCCGATGGGTGTCATGACGGTGGATCGGGAATCCGGGCGTGATGTCGTGATGGTCGCCGGGGGCACCGGAATAGCCCCGATGCGGGCGATCCTGGAGGATCTGGCGCAGTGGGGGGACAACCCACAGGTCACGATATTCGCCGGCGGGCGGACCCGCAGTGATCTCCATGACCTTGACACGCTCACCGCAATCGCGGCCACGAACCCGTGGCTGACCGTGATTCCCGTGGTCGAGCACCCCAGAATGGCCGGGATGGAGCACGGCACGCTTGCCGATGTGGTCACCCGCTTCGGGGCGTGGCCCAACCGCGACGTGCTGATCTGCGGCTCCCCGAACATGATCCGAGCCACCGTGTCGCGGATGCTGGTCGCCGGCACCCCGCTGGACTGCATCACCCACGACCCGTTCACCCTCGACTAGTTTGCGGGCTCTTCAAGTACGCCAACCCGTCAGTGATTTGTCGTTTTATCGGTCTCGGCACTACGCGGGAGATCGGTGGCGGTACGCGCCACTGCGGGTTGGTAGCGGTGACGAGCAGTTCCCGCCGGGTTGGCGCTACGTGCAGGGCTACCTACGGGGGCGCCAGATGACCAGTGCGGTTTCGGTGCCGGGGCGAACGGGAACCAGGTCGCGGCGGTAGGAGGCGTGCACGGCGGCGGCGGCCTGCTCGGCGGCAGTCTGCGCACGCGCCAGCTCCGCGCGGGCCTCGTCCAGCTCTGCAGAAAGCTCAGCGAGCCGGGAACGCAGCGCGTCCACCTGGTTCTCCAGCTGGATGATCCGCTTGATCCCCGCGAGATTGACCCCGTGGTCCTGGGACAGCCGCTGCACCTCCTGCAGCAGCGCGATGTCGCGCGCCGAGTAGCGGCGGCCGCCCCCGGCGCTGCGGCCCGGCGACACCAGCCCCAACCGGTCGTAGCTGCGCAGCGTCTGCGCGTGCAGCCCGGCCAGCTGCGCAGCCACGGAGATGACGAATACCGGAGTGTCCTGATCCGCGCCGGGCGGGTGCGGGGAGCTCATCGCGCCGCCCCCGCACCTTGCGCACGATCGAACAGGTCTGCCCGCGGGTCATCGCCCGCCGTGGCTTTGGCGTAGGAATCGAGCGCGTCCTTGGCCTTGCTGTCCAGCTTGGTCGGCACTACGACTTGCAGGGTTACCAGCAGATCGCCGCTGCGCCCGTCCCGCCGGGTGATGCCCTTGCCACGGACCCGCAGCGTACGACCGCTGCTGGTGCCCGGGGGGACCTTGAGCTTCACGCTGCCGTCCATGGTGGGCACGGTCAGCGTGGTGCCCGAGACCAGCTCGGGAAAGGACACCGGCACGGTCAACGTGAGGTCGTCACCGGAGCGCCCGAACACCGGATGCGGGGTGACGTGGACCAGCACGTAGAGGTCACCGGCCGGCGCGCCGCGCATACCCGGCTCACCCTGCCCGGCCAGCCGGATCTTCTGACCATCAGCGACTCCAGGCGGGATCCTCATGGTCAGCGTGCGGTGCCGGCTGGACACCCCGCGACCACCGCACTCGGTGCACGGGTCGTCGATGATCCGCCCGGTGCCGCGGCAATCCCGGCACGGCTCGGACAACGCGAACGCCCCCTGGCTGCGAGTCACCAGCCCGCTGCCACCGCAGGCCGGGCAGGGTCGTGGGGCGGTGCCGGCGCGGGCACCGGTACCGCCACAGCTGCCGCAGCTCGCCGGGCTGGCGATCCGCAACGGCACGGTGGCGCCATGAACCGCCTCGGTGAAGTCGATCCGGATCTCCGTCTCGACGTCGGTGCCGCGGCGCGGACGGCTGGCACCAGCACCGGCCATACCGCCACGCCCGCCGCCGAACAGACCCCCGAGCAGATCGCCCAGACCGCCAACATCGCCGGCCCGGCCGCCTCCCGACCCGAACAGGTCGCCGAGGTCGAATCCGCCGGGGCCGCCGAAGCCACCACCACCGGGCCGGAAACCGCCGTTGAACAGACTGCGCGCCTCGTCGTACTGCTTGCGCTTGTCAGGGTCCGACAGCACACCGTAGGCCTCGGACATGGACTTGAAGCGCGCCTCAGCGCGGGCGTCCCCGGGATTGGCGTCCGGGTGCAGTTCCCGGGCCAATTTACGGTAAGCCCGTTTGATCTCATCGGCAGACGCGGTAGAGGAGACACCCAGCTCCGCGTAGAAATCCTTTTCAAGCCATTCGCGGGCGCTCACCGGATACCTCCTCCCGCCTTGAAACGTCCGGTATCAATCTTCC
>JBHELN010000072.1:0-3059 GCA_046263115.1 Pseudonocardiaceae bacterium
GGCGCGCAGCGCGTCGACCAGCTGATGCGCCACCGCTATCCCAGCGGGGTCGTGCGTGCCGTGCGCGGCCACCACAATCGTGCGCGGAGCGCACCCGTGAGTGGCGATGTGAGTCATGGCTCGCATCGCCACTCACGGGTGTGCAGCACCATCTTCACCGGCAGTCTCCGGGGTCCAGGGCGAGCCGGTAGCCGCGCTTGACCACGGTCTGTACCAGCCGCGGGGCACCCAACGCGGCGCGCAACCGGGCCACCGCGGTCTCCACCGCGTGCTCATCGTCACCGGCGGCGGGCATCGCGGTCAGCATCTCGGCCCGCGGCACCACCCGACCGGGGCAAGCCGCCAGCAGCCGCAGCAAGGCCATCGGAGTGGGTGGCACAGCGCGCAACACCCCATCGACGACCGCAGCATGCCCGCGCAGTTCGAGCATCTGCCCAGCGACGGGCCATCGGGGCGCTCGGGCCGGCAGGGTCTCGGACAGCGTGCGCACCAGCGCGCCGATCCGGGCCCGTTCCGGCTGCACGGTAGGCACGTCCCGAGCCACCAGCGGGCCGGCGGTGACCGGCCCGACACAGGCGGCTATCACGTCCCGGCGCAGGCGTTGCAACAACTGCGGGAGCGCGCCGAGCTCGTCGGCTCGACTGAGCACGCTGGCCGCGGCGGGAGCGCTGGTGAAACTCACCGCGTCGACGCAACCGTCCAGCACCGCACCGAGCAGCCGATCCAGCGGCGCAAGATCCTCCGGCAACACCCACCGGTAGACGGGCACCTCCACGACCTGCGCACCGGCGCAGCGCAGGGCGTCGACGAAGTCCGGCAGCGGCTCGCCGTGCAGCTGCACCGCGATCCTGGTGCCTTCGAGATCATCGCCCAGCAGGTGCTCCAGCACCTCAGCGGAGGACTCCGACGGCGGCGACCAGGCGTCGGTGAGGCCGGCAGCCCGGACCGCGCCGCGCGACTTGGGGCCGCGGGACAGCAGGACGGCGTGGCGCAGCGCAGCTATCAACGACTCGCCCAGCCCCCACCCGTCGGCGGCCTCCACCCAGCCGCGGAACCCGATACCGGTCGTGATCACTACGACATCAGGCGGATGGCTGATCAGCTGCTCGGTGGCGGCATGCAGCTCGGTGTCATCAGCCAGCGGCACGATCTTGATCGCGGGGGCATGGAGCACCTCGGCGCCCCGGCGTTCCAGTAAGGCGCCCAGCTCCTCGGCGCGCCGCGCGGCGGTGACCCCGACGGTGAATCCCGCCAGCGGCAGGGGCTCGGATCTGGACCCGACCGAGGGCGCGGTCATGTCCCGGCCGCCGCAACATAGCGCGCACCAGCGCACGACACACCGTGCAGGGACACGCGACACACCAGGCACCAGCGCGCGACATACCAGGCACCAGCGCGCGACGCGCGGGGTGCGGAAGCGCGACACGCGAGGTGCACGGGGAGGACACGCGAAGGCGGGGTCATGGGGAACAGACTTCCACGACACCGCCCACCAGCTGTACCGGATATGTCCGCACCGAGACAGTGGGATCGTCCAGGCAGACGCCGGTGGCCAGTTCGAAGACCTGCTTGTAGATCGGCGAGGCCACCGTCGCCCGCCCGCGGCGATCGCCGACGATACCTCGGGAGAGCACCGAGGCGTTGCTGAACGGATCCACATTAGATAGCGCGTGGAGCGCACCATCATGAGTGCGAAACACCGCCACCGCAATACCGTCCACCAGCGCCGCAATTCCCCGTTCCGGAATGAGATCGTCGTAGCGGCACACCGCCGTCCAGTGTGCCTCCACCCGCGCCGTCATCGGACAACCGCCAACTTAGGTCCGGCGATCACCACCGATTGGCCGGGGCGGCGATGGGCCGGTGTGGGCTGGCCGCGTTCCTGGACGAACTCGATGGTCGGATCGGGAACGCCCGGTGCGTTGACGAACGAGGTGAACCGGGCCAGTTTGGCCGGGTCTTCCAGGACCCCGCGCCACTCGTCGGAATAGCCCGCCACGTGCGCCTCCATCGCTGCGTCGAGCTCCGCACAGATCCTCAGCGAGTCGTGCACGATGACGTCCCGCAGATGGTCCAGACCGCCCTCCATCTCCTCCAGCCACGGCGCGGTGCGCTGCAGCCGATCGGCCGTGCGCACGTAGAACATCAGGAAACGGTCGATGGTGCACACCAGCGTCTCGGTGTCCACATCGGACACCAGTAGGTCGGCATGCCGGGGGCGGAACCCGCCGTTACCGCAGACGTAGAGATTCCAGCCCTTCTCGGTGGCGATCACTCCGAAGTCCTTGCTGCGGGCCTCGGCGCACTCTCGCGCGCAGCCCGACACCGCGGACTTCAGCTTGTGCGGGGCACGCAATCCGCGATACCGCAGTTCCAGCGCGATCGCCAGGCCCACCGAGTCCTGCACACCGTAGCGGCACCACTCGCTACCCACGCAGGACTTGACGGTGCGCAACGCCTTGCCGTAGGCGTGCCCAGACTCGAAACCTGCGTCCACCAGCCGGCGCCAGATCGCCGGCAGCTGCTCAACCCGCGCCCCGAACAGGTCGATCCGCTGCCCCCCGGTGATCTTGGTGTAGAGCCCGAAGTCGCGGGCCACCTCGCCGAGCACGATGAGCTTGTCCGGGGTGATTTCCCCACCGGGCACCCTGGGCACCACCGAGTAGGTGCCATTGCGCTGCAGGTTGGCCAGGAAGTGGTCGTTGGTGTCCTGCAGGGTGGACTGCTCGCCGTCCAGGATGTGACTGCCAGGATTCAGCACGCCGCTCAGGGAGGCCAGGATCGAGGCCACCGCGGGCTTGCAGATGTCGCAGCCACGGCCGGTGCCGTGCCTGGCAACCAGCTCGGAGAACGTCCGGATCCGGGTCGCGGCGACGATCTCGAACAGCTCGGTGCGGCTGTGCGCGAAATGCTCACACAGCGCCTTGGACTGCTCGACGCCCTGCGCGGCGAGCAGTTTCTTCAACATCGGCACGCAGGAACCGCACCCGGTGCCCGCCTTCGTGCACGCCTTGAGGGCAGGCACCGTGGTGCAACCCTGCTGACTCACCGCAGTGGCG
>JBHELN010000073.1:0-4482 GCA_046263115.1 Pseudonocardiaceae bacterium
CCCGATCATGATTCCAGTTCGCGGTCTGCTGCCTCGCGGTCTGCTGCCGGCATGATCGACTCGCCAGCGCGTTACCGGACGCCGACCGCAGTGCGAGGTTGACAGCAGTCCGGCGTGCAGGGAGTGCCGTTGGTTCCCTGGCCGGCTGCCGGCACCTGGGAGCACCGGCGGGCGGGTGCGCCGCAGGCCTGCTCGGCGACGAGCTCCACGACCATCTTGGCGAAGCGCGGATCGGTGCCCGGGGTGGCGGCGCGGACGAAGTGCATGCCTAAGTCGGCGGCTCGCTGCCGAGCCTCGTGATCGAGATCCCACACCACCTCCAGGTGGTCGGAGACGAATCCGATCGGTGCCAGCACTACGCCGGGCACTCCTTGCGCGTGCAGCGCACCGAGGTGGTCGATTACGTCCGGCTCCAGCCACGGCACTTGCGGAGGTCCGGAGCGTGACTGCCATACGACGTCGTAGCTCGGCACCCCGGCGGCCGCGGCGACCAACCGCGCCGCCTCGGTGACTTGCCGGGAGTAGCGGTGACCACCCTGCGCGGCGAGCCCCGCGGCCGCGTCGGCAGCCACGGGCACCGAATGCGCGGTGAAGACCACCCGGGCCTCGAGAACAGCCTGCTTGCGGGCCGTGCACAAAGCATCGGCGCACGCGGCGACGAACAACGGATGATCGAAGAACTGCCTGAGCTTGACCAGCTCCGGCGCCCCGGGCCCGACGGCCTGCCGGGCTCGGGCGATGTCCTCGTGGTATTGCCGGCAACCCGAGTAACCGCCCCACGCCGACGTGGCGAACACCAGAGCCCGGCGTATCCCGTCGGCGGCCATCGCGGCGACAGTGTCCTCCACCATCGGGTGCCAGTTGCGGTTGCCGAAGTACACTGGCAGGTCCCACCCAGCGCTGGTGAGGGCCCGATCGATCGCGGTGATCAGGGTACGGTTGCACCGGTTGATCGGCGACACTCCCCCGAAGTGCAAGTAGTGCTGCGCCACCTCGTCCAACCGCTGCGGCGGCACACCGCGGCCGCGGGTGACATTCTCCAGGAACGGACGTACCTCTTCGGGACCCTCGGGCCCCCCGAAGGACAGCAGCAGCAAAGCGTCGATCAACGTGGTGAACCACCCGGGGTTGGCGGCTGTTGAAGACGCCGCAGACCGGGGTTGGCGGTACTTGAAGGCATGCCGACTAGACGCCGACTGCGTGGAAGCCGCCGTCGGCCCAGACCATTGAGCCGGTGGTGGCGGGCAGCCAGTCGGACAGCACCGCGCAAACGGTGCGCGCGACCGGGGTCGGATCCTCAATGTTCCACCCCAGCGGGGCGCGGCCGTTCCAGGCGTTTTCGAACGCGGCGAAGCCGGGGATGGACTTGGCCGCCATGGTGCGCACCGGCCCGGACGCCACCAGGTTGACACGGATGCCGTCTGGACCAAGTTCGCGAGCCAAGTAGCGGCACACCGACTCCAGCGACGACTTCGCGACCCCCATCCAGTCGTAGGCGGGCCAGGCCTGCCGGTTGTCGAAATCCATCCCGACGATCGAGGCACCGCGCCCGAGCAATGGCAGGCACGCCACCGCCAGTGACTTGAACGAGTAAGCGGACACCTGCAAGGCGGTCGCCACGTCCGCCCACGGTGTGTTGAGGAATTCTCCACCCAGGCAGGACGCCGGGGCAAAGGCGATCGAGTGCAACACCCCGTCCAAGCCGTCGACGTGCTCACCGAGCCGTTGAGCCAATGAGTCCAGCTGGGTCTGGTCAACCACATCGAGCTCGAGCACCGGAGCCGGCTGAGGCAGCCGCTGCGCGATCCGCTCCACCAACCGCAACCGGCCGTACCCGGTTAGCTCCACCTTCGCACCCTGTTCCTGGGCCACGCGCGCCACGTGGAATGCGATCGAGGCATCGGTGATCACTCCAGTGATCAGTAACCGCTTGCCGTCGAGCAGACCCGCCACCGAATCCTCCTTCGCGCCGCTTCGCGCGGTCAATGACCCATCCCCAGGCCACCGTCAACCGGCAGCACTGCCCCGGTGATATACCCGGCTACGTCCGAAGCGAGAAACGTCACGACCGCGGCTACCTCCTCAGGGCTGGCTTGGCGGCGCAGCGGGATCGAACCCAGGATCTCGTCCCTGCGTGCCTGGCTCAGCTCCGCGGTCAGCTGGGTGTCGACGTAGCCGGGCGCGACGACATTTGCGGTGATCGATCGGGATCCCAGCTCGCGCGCGATCGAGCGGGCGACGCCGATCAGCCCGGCTTTACTGGCCGCATAGTTCACCTGGCCCGGTGCGCCTGACAGCGCCACGACCGAGGAGATGAACACCATCCGGCCCCACCGGGCCCGCAGCATGCTCTTCGCAGCGCGTTTGGCCACCCGGTAAGCGCCGGTGAGATTGGTGTCCAGGACCCGAGAAAATTGATCTTCGGTCATCCGGAGCAGCAACGTGTCTTCGGTGATCCCGGCGTTGGAGACGAGCACTTCGATCGGCCCGTGCGCCTGTTCGGCTACGGCGAAGGCGGCCTCCACCGCCGCGCCGTCGGTGACGTCGCAGCGCACCCCGAGCACCTCGGCAGGCACGCTGGATCCGCGGTGCGTGACAGCAACCCGGTCGCCCTGCTTGGCAAAGGCGTGGGCGATCGCCAGACCGATACCACGGTTACCGCCAGTCACAAGAACGGAACGGCCCACCTGCGCTCCCTTCGGCCTCGAACGTGCTTGCGTAACAGTGTCATGACACCATTACGCACTCAGGAGTCCCTCACGGTAGCCGCTGGCCGATGGCCACCGCGCCGGCGGCGGCGAGTATCGCAGTGAAGGTGCCGATGATCAGCCAGGGCTTGCTGGCGTCGGCTCGCTCGGTCTCGTAACCGATCTGCTCGCCCAGCGTGTTGACGACGTCGCTGAGCTGACCAGCAGTGCCGGCGTCGTAGAACTGCCCTCCGGACAGCTCTGCGATCCGCCGGATCGACTCGTCGTCGGTGGGCACCGGCTGCCGCTCACCGTTGATCTCCACTTGGCCGTAGGCGGTACCGAAGGAGATCGCTGAGATCGGAACTTTGGCGGCGGCAGCGGCGCGGGCCGCAGTGAACCCGCCGCGCGGGTCGTCGCCATCAGGTGTCGGCACGGTCTGCTTGCCGTCGGTGAGTAGCACGATGCGTGCCGGCGGCGGCCCCTGCGCATCCGAGACCACGGCACCGAACGCCTCGATGGAGGACAGCGCAGCGAAGATCGCCTCGCCGGTACCGGTAGCTTCAGCCAGCTTCAGATTGTCGATCGCCCGCACCACGGAGGCCCGTTCAGTAGTCGGCGACACCAGCACGGTGGCCGAACCGGCGAAGGACACCAGGCCCAGGTTCACCCCGGGCGTGAGGTCGTGGGCGAACTTCTTGGCCTCCCGCTGGGCAGCTGCAATCCTGCTCGGTTCAATATCGGTGGCCCGCATCGACAGCGACACGTCGATCACCAGCATCACAGTGGCCCGGTTGCGCGGTACCTTCAGCTCCGCGGTCGGGCCGGCCAGCGCGACGGTAAGCAGTGCCAAGGCGGTCAGCAGTAGTGCCACCGGCAGGTGGCGCTGCCATCCCTGACGGTTGGGTGCGAGTTGCTCGAGCATGGCGAAATTGGCAAAGCGCAGAATCTGCCGGCGGCGCCGCCGCTGCATCCAGACATAACCGATCGCCAGTGCTGCGACCCCCAACAGCAGCAGGAACCACAGCGGGCTGGAGAAAGCCCCAAGGCTCATGCGACGCCTCCCGACCACAGGCGTTTGCGGGCGACCGCGAAACGAACCATGTCAGACACCCAGTCCGAGTCGGTGCGCAGCGTCAGCTGGGCTGCGCCACATCGCCGCAAGGCGCTGGCCACGTCGTCGCGATGGGCGGCCGCCGCGGCGGCGAACTCCCGGCGCAGCAGCGGCGTGGTCACCACCTCCTTTTGCCGCCCTGTCTCCGGATCCGCCAGCACTACCGTGCCCATGTCGGGCAGTTCGAGATCGCGCGGATCGAGCACCTCGATGGCGATCAGATCGTGCCGCGCGGACAACCCGCGTAGCGGCCGTTCCCAATCGAAGACCTCCCCGGACCGCGCACCGAGGAAGTCCGAGATCACCACGACCAACCCGCGGCGTCGCGGTGGGCGGCGCAGCATTTCCAGTGTCGCGGCCAGGTCGCCGCGCACGCCCTCGGCGGCTCGCGGTAGTTCAGCGACCCGGCGGACCATCGCGCGGGCATGCGGCAGCCCACCACGAGCCGGGATCCGCAGGGTCTGGGCGCCGGTGCTCACGACAGCGCCGACCCGGTTCCCACCGCCTCTGGTCAGGTGCGCCACGGCGGCACAGGCCGCTACCGCAAGCTCACGCTTGTCGCACTCCGCGGTGCCGAAATCCAGACTGGCCGACAGGTCGACAGCCAGCCAGGTCTCCAGTTCCCGGTCGGCGACGGTATCGCGAATATGCGGTTCGGTGGTGCGTGCGGTGACCGCCCAA
>JBHELN010000074.1:0-2578 GCA_046263115.1 Pseudonocardiaceae bacterium
CGCGATCCCCCCGCAGCACCCGCCACAGCCGTACCAGCCCGCGCCTGCCCATCTCACAGCCCGAGGTTGATGCCGTTGGCCTTGGTGACGACCTTGCCGACGATGATCGCCACGACCGTGAGCGCTGCCACCACGAGCAACGCAGTGATCACGACCGTTTCAGTCGTGTAGCCAGCGTCGGGGTTGCGCCGCAGCTCAGCAATTCGGGCACGCAGCCCCGCGCAGAGCAGGGCCCAAGAGGTCCGCATCGTCAGTTCTCCTTCATAGGCCGTTCAGGACCTGGATCATTGCGGGAAAGCCGATGAAGATCAGGAACCCCAGGAACAGGACCATCACCGGAAGCGACATTCGTTCCGTGGCTGCTTGGGCGTCGGCTTCGGCGTCGGTGATCTGGTGGGTGCGCAATGCCGCGGCCTTGGCCGCCAGCGAGGCGCGGACCTTGGCTCCTTCGGTGCCTGCGAGGCTGACCGAGGCCGCGAGCTCGGTCAGTTCGCTGACGCCGAGTTCGTCGCCTAATTGCCGCAGGGTTGCCCACGGCGTGGCGCGGGTCAGTCGTGCGGCGTCCAAGGCGCGGCGGATCTGCGCGAATGCCCAGCCATCGCCGATGGCCACCGAGTCGCGCAGCGCACTATCCATGCCAGCACCACCGGCGAGGGTGATACCCACCAGGTCCAGATAAGCCGACAGGGCGTGGCGAAATCCGACGCGCAGCCGCTTGGCCTCGGCGCGGACCCGCACGTGGGGCAGCAAAAAGCCCAGGGCGGCGAGCACCAGTGCGGCAATCAACGGTGGTGTGATCCCCAGCGACAGGTCACCAACGCTGAGCAGCACCTGCGCTAGCACCGGCGCCAGCAGGCCAGCAACCCCACATGCGGCCTGCTGCGCGAGGTGGACGGACGCTGGCCGGCCAACAACCGCCAAGTCGTGGAGCAGGCTGGCCCGGGGCAATCCCAGGGCCTGTAAGAGGCCGACAAAGGGACGGCCCAGCCGGGCTACCCATCCTGAGTCACTGACGGACAGGAGTGGTGCGGGCAGCGGCGCCGGTGAGACTGCACGGGCAAGCACCGCACCCAAGGCCGGCCGGGGCGGGGATAACCCCACCGCCAGCGCCCATAGTCCGATGCCTAGCCCAGCGCCCAGACCCAGCGCGGTGATCACCACGTGCCCTTTCTCGGCCCGTTGACAGATGTCGAGAAGATCTGGACCGGCTCGGGCGCCGTCGCGATGCGGGCCAGCCAGGCAAAGCCGAGGCCGAATAGCGCCCCCACAACCAGCAGCAACACCTGGCCGGTGACCGAGTCGTAGGAGGCGAGGTATGGACGATCGAGCAGGACCATTCCGGTGGCGAAGCCCAGCGTGGTGCCGACGATGACCCGGATCGAGGTGCGGGTGCGGGCACGACCGGCCTGGACCCGCATCCGCATGGATGCCTGCTCGCGGGCGGCCAGGGCCAGCGAGCCCAGCAGCTCCCGGAGCTGGCGGGCCTGATGGTCAGCGGCCATCACCAGCGCGGCGATGACGAGGTCGCCGGTGGGGTCGGCGAGCTGGTCGGCGAGCGCCCGCAGGCAAGGGACCAGGCGTTCACCGTTGCTCAGCCGCGCGGCTAGTCCGCTGACTTCCGGCCGGATGGCGAGCGGGGCCAGCGGCGCAGTGACCAGGATCGCCTGCTCCAGCCCAGCCGCAGCGGCCAGGGTATCCCGCAACATCTCCGCCCAGGTGGCGATCGCCTCGATCCGGTCCACCCGACGGGCATGCCGCGGATCGCGGCCCAAAACTGGGGGCAGCGCCCAGCACGCCAGAGCGGCCAGCACGGCACCCGCCACCCACCCGGTGATGACACCGGTGACCACGCCGACGGCCACGGCAGCAGCCAGCCGCACCAGCCGCTGATCATCCCGATCAGGGAGATGTCGGCGGATAAGTCTTCTTCGCCGATGCGGGTCCACGCCGCGCCAGCCGGTGATGACCAACAGCAGGCCAACTCCGGTGCCCAGTCCCAGCACGGCGGCGACCACCGTGGTGGCGCTGATCGTCGCGGTCATTGCGCCCACCCTCCCGAGGGTTGTTCCAGCACCCCGGGATTGAGGCCGCCGTCGATCAGGTCGTCCAGGGCGTCAGCCCGCAAGGCCCCCGCCACGGGCCGCGCGCGACGATCAGAGCCGGGTCGGTAGACCTCGTTGGAGATGACGTGGGCGCCGTCGGCGCCCACGACCTCGCGGATTGAGGACACCACCCGGGTCCTGCGGTTGGTGTCGCCGCCGTAGGTGAAGGCGAGGTGCACGACGAAGTGCACCGCTGAGGCCACGAGTAGGTTGGTGGCTTCCAAGGGAAGTCGCTCGACACCTTGGGCGGCGTAGGAGGCCAGGCGGGTGAACGCAATCCGGGAGGAAGACGCGTGCAAGGTGGCCATCGACCCGTCGTTTCCTTGACTCATCGCATTGCACATCGGGATCACCTCCGGGCCGCGGACCTCACCGACGATCACCCGGTCCGGGTTCATCCGCAGCGCCCACCGCACCAGCTCGGCCAGCTCCACCGCCCCGGCACCTTCCACGTTGGCCGACCGGGATTGCAGGGC
>JBHELN010000075.1:0-3134 GCA_046263115.1 Pseudonocardiaceae bacterium
ATCGTCGTCAGCGTGTACAAGGCCGTCGTGGTGATCCCGCAGGCCTCCGCCGCGGTCGTCGAGCGGCTAGGCCGGTACCGAAGCACGTTCACCCCTGGACTGAACTTTCTGGTGCCGTTCATCGACCGAATCCGAGACAAGATCGACCTGCGTGAGCAGGTGGTCGCCTTTCCACCGCAGTCAGTGATCACTAAGGACAACCTGACCGTCGATATCGATACCGTCGTGTACTTCCGGGTCACTAACCCGAAGGACGCCGTCTACGAGATCTCCGACTACGTCGCCGCGGTAGAGCAGCTGGCCACCACCACGCTGCGCAACGTGGTGGGTGGGATGAGCCTGGATGACACCCTGACCTCCCGGGATTACATCAATGGCCAGCTGTCCGGCGTGCTCGACGAGGCCACCGGGCGCTGGGGCATCCGGGTCGGTCGGGTGGAGCTGCGGGCCATCGATCCGCCGGCGTCCGTCCGGGACTCGATGGAGAAGCAGTTGCGCGCAGACCGGGAGAAGCGCGCCACCATCCTCACGGCTGAGGGCCAGCGGGAGTCGGCGATCAAGACTGCCGAAGGCCAGAAGCAGGCCGCGATCCTGTCTGCCGAAGGTGCCAAGCAAGCGGCGATCCTCACCGCGGAAGCCGAGCGGCAATCCCGAATGCTGCGTGCCCAGGGCGAACGCGCTGCGCGTTACCTCCAGGCGCAGGGCCAGGCCAAGGCGATCGAAAAAGTCTTCGCCGCGATCAAGGCGGGGCGGCCCACCCCGGAGTTGCTGGCCTACCAGTACCTGCAGACGTTGCCCCAGATGGCCCAGGGCGACGCGAACAAAGTCTGGATCGTGCCCAGCGACTTCGGCAAGGCGCTCGAGGGCTTCACCAGGATGCTCGGCGCCCCGGGGGAAGACGGGGTGTTCCGGTTCGAACCCAGCCGGGATTACGTGTCCAGTAGCCGACCCGAGGAGGACGACGAGGGCGTCGCCGGCTGGTTCGAGACACCCAGCGATCCGCACATAGCCGCTGCCCTCCGGGCCGCCGAGGAGGTGGCCCACAAAGAGGTGTCCATGAGCGCGTCGCTCGATCCCCCCATCCGGCCCCAGGCCGGCGGACAGACCGACACCGGCTGGCAAGGAGACGCGCAGGCGGATGAGTCTTCGCAGCCACCGGCAGACCGGACCCCGCCTCCGAGACGGCCCTCCGACGGCTAATCGACTGGATCCAGCAGCGTTGCTACCTCAGCCCACCAGCAGCGGGGGCCGGCGGTGGGTCCACGGCGCCACTTGCTCGTAGGCTGCGCACGCGGCGAGAACTCGATCGTCGGCGTGTCGTGGTCCCACCACCTGCAGCCCGATCGGCAGGCCGGTGTTCGTCCACCCGCACGGCACGCTCGCGGCTGGTTGCTGGGTCATGTTGAACGGGTAGGTGAACGGCGTCCAGCTGGTCCACCGCGGGGAGTGCCATCCAATCGGCACCTCCTCGCCAGCGACGAACGGCGTGATCGGAACGGTCGGAGTGAGCAGCAAGTCGTAGCGTTCATGAAAGGCTCCCATCGTGGCGCCCATCGTCATTCTCGTCGCGGTGGCAGTGAGATAGTCCAGCGCGGACCTTTGCTCGCCCTGGGTCACCACCTCCCGCAATGCGGGTTCCATGAGTTCACGCTCGCGGGGCGTCAGGCGTTCGACCGTCTTGGCTACCGCGGTGAACCAGAGGACATGGAAGTCCTGCACGCAATCGGCGAAACCTGGATCGGCGATCTCGACCTGCGCACCGAGGTCCCGGAACACCCCGGCGGCGCGCTGCACTACATCGGCCACATCTGTATCGACATCGACGTAGCCCAGAGTCGGGCTCAGCGCGATCCGCAGTCCCAACACGCCGTTACCTAGGGCACTAGAGAACGAGCGGGTGGTTGGAGGTAGCGCAGACCCGTCCCTGGCGTCGAATCCGGACACCACGTCGAGCAGGAGCGCGGTGTCGGCTACCGTGCGGGCCATCGGCGCGGCGCTCGCCAGAGTTCCCAATGGGCTCGCCGGCCAGTGTGGTACGCGGCCGTAGGTTGGCTTGATCGCCACCGTCGCGGTGAACGACGCCGGAATGCGCACCGCACCGCCCCCGTCGGTGCCCATCGCCAACGGTCCCATGCCCAACGCCACCGCCACCGCACTGCCCCCGCTGGAGCCGCCCGGTGTCCGGCTGGTGTCCCAGGGGTTGACCGTGACACCGCTGAGAGGGCTGTCGGTGACGCACTTCCAGGCCAGCTCCGAGGTGGTGGTCTTACCCAGCAGCACAGCCCCCTGCTCGCGCAGGCGGGTGATCGCCGGGCCGTCGAAGGGCCAATCCTGGTCAGGCGAGACCAGTCTCGAACCGCGAAGGGTGGGCCAGCCCTGAGTCAAGTACACGTCCTTGATCGACACCGGCACACCATCGACCGGGCCTAGGGGCAGCCCTTGCTGCCATCGTCGCTCCGAGACCTTGGCTGCCTCAAGCGCGCGATCGGCATCGACCAGACAGAATGCCCGCACTCGACGGTTGAGCTGGTCGATCCGATCCAGCACATCCTGGGTGGCCTCGACCGGCGACAGCTCACCCGCGCGGTAAGCAGCCACGAGTTGAGTGGCAGTGAGGTCGGCGGGCGTGGTCACGGCGTGCTCCCTGTCCTGGCGGCGGCGCCGCAACCGCTATGGGCAAGGTACCTGCGGCGGATCCACCACGTTATGCAGCGGCAGTATCGCAGAGCGAAGCTGTCTTGATGCACCACCAGCCGCTCTAGATGCGGTCAGGTCAAGGGGGAGCGGAGCTCCACGATCAATCCGATGACGCCGATCGCCGCCGCTGCCAGCGATACGGCAAGCAAAGTCGGTGAGGTGGTGCCGGTCAGGGCGTCACCGAGCACTACCACCGCTATCGATCCGGGCACGATGCCCGCAGTACCGGCCAGATAATGGCGAAAAGAGATCGAGGACAGCGCGCTGCAGTAATTGAGCATCGAAAACGGCACCGCCGGGATCAACCGCAGCGACGCCACTGCAAGCCAGCCACGCCGGCGCAACCGAGCATCCACCGCACGCAGGACCCGTCGATCCAGATACGGCCGGATGACCCCGCCGGCCAGCCGGCGGACCAAGCCGAAGGCCAGCACTGC
>JBHELN010000076.1:0-10832 GCA_046263115.1 Pseudonocardiaceae bacterium
CTCGCCGGCGGTACGGGACGTTGGCCGCGCCTGGCGTTCGGATCGCTCGGCGGGTTCACGGCGGGGTGGGTGGCTTGGTTGCAGGCTGTCACGATCGCCCCCATCGAGGTCGAGGCTGCACTGAGCTACCTCGACCACAAATGGCCCGGATTGATCAATGAGGCGGGTGCGCTGACGCCCACGGGGTTGGCCGTGGCCACCGCGCTGATGTTGCTTTTCACGGTGATCAACATCCTCGGGGTGCGATGGCTCGCGGAAAGCAACCGGATCGCAGTGCTCTGGAAGGTCGCAGTACCGGTCCTGACGGTCGTCGTCCTGATCGTCGTGTCGTTCCAGGTCTCCAACTTCACCGCCGGCGGCGGATTCGCTCCCTTCGGAGCCCACGGAGTGTTTGCGGCCTTGCCGCTGGGCGTGGTCTTTGCGCTGCAGGGCTTTGAACAAGCGGCGCAGATAGCCGGCGAGGCGCGCGACCCGCAACGCAACGTGCCCCGCGCGGTGATCGGCTCGGTGGTGATCGGCACATTGCTGTACCTGGGGCTGGAGATAGCCTTCATCGGGGCGCTGAACCCCGGCAACCTCGCGCAGGGATGGGCCAATCCGGTGGGGAAAGGCGACTTCGGGCCGTACGCGACGCTCGCCACAGGCCTGGGTCTGGGCTGGTTGGCGGCCATCCTGTACATCGACGCGTTCATCTCACCGGCGGGTACCGGCTTGATCTATGTGGGCACGTCCGCGCGGTTGTCTTACGCCCTCGGCCACTCGGGGTTCGTCCCCAAGGGGGTCAGCCGGATCAGCATCCGCGGCGTTCCCTACACCTCGATCATCCTGGCCTTTGTGGTAGGTCTGATCTGTTTCCTGCCGTTCCCGAGCTGGCAGAGCCTTGTCGGGTTGGTTACCTCGGCAACGGTGATCATGTACGGTTTCGCGCCGATCACCTTGTTGGCCTTACGCAAGGCCGATCCCGACCGCGCGCGCCCGTACCGGCTACCGGCCGCTTCGATCCTGGCGCCGCTGGCTTTCGTCGCGGCAAACGAGATCATTTACTGGACGTCCTGGGCCACCGTGGAAAAACTGATGCTGGCCATCGTTGCCGGTTACGTGCTGTTCTCCATCGCCTACGCGATGGGCCATCCGATGGAGCGCCCGCCGCTGGACCCGCGATCGTTGGTCTGGATCGTTCCATGGTTCGCCGGCCTGGCAGTGATCTCCTACCTCGGTCAATACGGCGGGACGCGGCTCATTCCCGAATGTATTGACCTCGGTGTCGTGGCCGCGTTCAGTCTCGTGATCTGTTTCGTCGCCGTTGCATTCAGCTTGTCCAGCCACAGAGTCGCCGCCGCACTTGCGATCGACGAGCACGAAGCAGGGGTTCAAGCCGAACTCAAAACTGCGTGACGCGGCGGCTGTCGCGGTTTTTCATGCTGGCGGGGCGGGTAGCTCTACGGCATGTCATCGCCCGACTCAAGCCTGACGTTCATCGGCACCGCAACCACGATCTTGCGGCTGGGCGAATTCACGCTGCTGACCGACCCGAATTTCCTGCACCGCGGGCAACGCGTTCATCTGGGCTACGGGCTGTTCTCCCAGCGGCGTACCGAGCCGGCGATGCAACCCGAGGACCTTCCGCCGCTGGATGCAGTGGTGCTGTCGCACCTGCATGGCGATCACTTCGATCGGATCGCCCGCACCCGGCTGGCGCGGGAAGTACCGGTTATCACCACGGCACACGCCGCACGGCGGTTGCGCCGCTGGGGTTTCCGCGGCGCGCAGGCGCTGCAGACTTGGCAGAGTTGGTACCTCGCTCGGGGCGACCAACGACTGACCATCACGGCCGTGCCCGGGCAGCACGCCCCGGCCGGAGTACACCGGCTGTTACCGCCAGTCATGGGTAGTGTCGTGCAACTGCGCCGTTCTGGCGAGCCGGAATTGCAGGTATACATCACCGGCGACACGTTGAACCGGCCGATGCTGCGCGAAGTCGGCGAGCGATTCCCTGGGCTGGACGCGATGGTGATCCACCTCGGCGGGACGCGAGTGCTGGGCGTACTGGTGACGATGGACGGGCGGCAGGGCACCGACCTGATGCGCCAGATCCGCCCCGGAGTGACCGTGCCCGTGCACTACGACGACTACCCGGTGTTCCGATCCCCCCTCGACGACTTCCTCACCGAGGCTCGGTCCCAAGGGTTGGCCGACGGGGTGCGGACCGTGCAGCGCGGCGAGACGGTCGAGTTGATACGTGATGCGGCGGGCGTTTCCCCCCGAGGCGTTGGGAAGGATTGAGCATGGCTTCCAGGGAGCAGAAAGCCGTCCGAGTGGTGGTATTGGGCGCGACGGGCAACGTCGGCACCAGCGTGGTCGCTGCGCTGGCCGAGGACCCGAGGGTGGCATCGATCCTGGGTGTGGCCCGGCGGCTACCGCAGTGGTCGGCGCCTCGCACCGAATGGGCCCAGGCGGACATCGAACACGACGATCTGGTCGGCCTGTTCCGTGGCGCGGACGTGGTCATCCACCTCGCGTGGCTCATCCAGCCCACCCACAATCCGTTGATCACCTGGCGCACCAATGCCGGAGGTTCGCTACGGGTGTTCCGAGCTGCGGCCGAAGCTGGAGTGCCGGCCCTGGTATATGCGTCCTCGGTCGGCGCGTACTCGCCCGGACCCAAGGATGCGGCGGTTGCCGAGGATTGGCCAACCGATGGCTGGCCCACCGCCAGCTACACCCGGGAGAAGGCTTACGTCGAGCGCAGCTTGGACGCCTTCGAGCGCGCCCACCCCGACATCCGGGTGGTGCGGCTTCGTCCCGGCTTCATCTTCAAGCGCGAGTCCGCCAGCGAGCAACGCCGCCTATTCATTGGACCATTCCTGCCCAACCAGCTGGTGCGGCCGGGCCTGGTGCCAATCCTGCCCGACCTGCCAGGTCTGCGCTTTCAAGCCGTGCACACCGCCGACATCGCCGAGGCTTACCGGCTGGCGGCGCTGAGCGAGGTGCGCGGCGCGTTCAACATCGCCGCCGAACCCGTGGTGGACGCCCGCCTGCTGGCGGATATCTTCAGTGCGCGGGTTGTGGCGCTGCCGCGCTGGCCGGTACGGGCCGCGGTGTGGCTGGCCTGGCAACTGCACCTGGTGCCAGCCTCGCCTTACCTGTTCGATGCGTTTATGCGATTGCCGATCATGGACACCACCCGGGCCCGGACCGAGCTGGGCTGGTCACCCCGGTACAGCTCGCGAGAAGCCCTTGAGGAGTTCCTGGGCGGCCTTCGTGACGGCGCCGGCATGCCCACCCCACCCTTGGCGCCCAGGGTGCCCAGCGGCCGCGCACACGAAGTGCGTACCGGCGTCGGCGTGCGGCCCTGAGCGGCCGGTCAGATGGTGGCGCGCAGTGTGGGAGTGGAGGAAGAACTGCTGCTCGTCGACGCCGACAGTGGCGAGGCGTTAGCACAGTCCGCCGCGGTGCTGCGGCGCGTTTCGGATGGTGACGACGTGGCTCTCACCTCGGAGTTGACGCGCCAGCAGATCGAGACCAACACCTGTCCCTGCGACTCGCTCGACGAACTCGCCTCCGAAGTGCGCCGGGGGCGGCGCGCGGCGGGCGATGCCGCCGCCAGGCGCGGGGCCGCGGTGGCCGCACTGGCCACCTCGCCGTTACCGGTGCATGCGTCGATCACCTCCTCGCCGCGTTACCAGCGGATGGTCGACCAGTTCGGGCTCCTCGCCGAGGAGCAACTTAGCTGTGGCTGCCACGTCCATGTGCAGATGGAGTCTGAGGCGGAGGGCGTGGCGGTGCTGGACCGCATCCGCGGCTGGCTGCCCTGCCTGCTCGCGCTCAGCGCGAACTCGCCGTTCTGGCAGGGTCAGGACACCGGCTACGCCAGCTTCCGGTCGCAGGTCTGGGGCCGGTGGCCGTCCGCGGGGCCGACTGAGCTGTTCGGCAGCCCGGAGGTCTACCACGCCACGACGCAAGCCATGGTGGCGTCGAAGACGCTGCTCGACCTGGGAATGGTGTACTTCGATGCGCGCCTGTCGCGGGAGCATCCGACGGTAGAGGTACGCGTTGCCGACGTCTGCCTGCTCGCCGATGATTCGGTGTTACTGGCGGCGCTGAGCAGGGCACTGGTGGAAACAGCGGCGCGGTCGTGGCGGGCCGGCGAGCCTCCCGCGCCGATTCGGACCGAACTGCTCCGGCTCGCGGGTTGGCGAGCCGGTCGATCCGGACTCGACGGTGATCTCATCGCTGTGACCGGCAGGCCGGCGCCTGCCCCGCGGGTGCTCGGCACGCTGCTCGAACACGTCCAGCCGGTGCTGGCCGAGTACGGCGACCTGGACACCGTCGAAGATATGGTTGCCGCGGTGCTCGACCGCGGCAATGGCGCAGCCACGCAACGCCGGGTCTATCGCCAAAGCGGTCAGCTGACCGATGTCATTGCGCACGCCGTGAAGGCCACCATGTCGTGACGCCCGCTCAGTGCTGGTCGTGTGGTGCGCTCAACGTAATCCGCAGCGAGCTGCAGACCGGCGGCCGTGCGGCCGTGGCGGCGTTGGCGAGGCGGATTGAGATACGCGGCAGACGGGACGGGGACTGAGTTGGTACCGCGATGCGCACCCTGGTGACCAACGATGATGGCATCGACTCGCCAGGCCTGGCTGTGCTGGCGGCCGCAGCGGTGCGGGCCGGTCTCGACGTCGTGGTCGCCGCGCCGGCACGGCAGTCCAGCGGGGCCAGCGCCGGAATCATCGCCACGACCCGGGAGGGGCGGCCACTGATCGAGCGCCGGCAGCTGCCCGATCTGCCTGATGTCGAGGCCTACGCGGTGCAGGCTCAGCCGGGTTACATCGTGTGTGCGGCGGTCCGCGGTTGGCTGGACCCGGTACCACAGCTGGTGGTATCCGGAATCAATCACGGCGCGAATGTGGGACGGGCAATCCTGCATTCCGGCACGGTGGGCGCGGCGTTGACGGCCGGTGTGAATGGAGTGCGCGGGCTGGCGGTATCCCTCGATGTCGGCCTCTACCCGGCGCAGCCGCCCTACTGGGACACCGCCGCGTACCTGTTCCCGGACGTACTGGAGATCCTCATCGCCGCTCCTGCGGGTACGGTGCTATCGCTCAACGTGCCCGATCGGCCGGTCGCGGCGCTGCGCGAACTGCGCCCCGCCGCGCTCGCGGAGTTCGGCACCGTGCAGACCAGGGTTGATCGGGCCGAGAACGGGGAGCTCCACCTCGCGCAGGTCGAAGTGGACGCTCCGCCGGAGCCAGGCACCGACAGCGCCCTGCTGGCCGCCGGGCACCCGACGCTGACTGCCCTGAAATCCGTGTCCGAGGCATCCAGCCCGGCGCTCTCACAGTGGCTGGTGCCGGCTGGGAAGCCAAACGCTTGACCAAGCCGATCAGAAGGAAGCAGCCGAGTGAGCGACTACTTGAAGGTGATCACTCCGGTGAACCATGTCGAGCCGGTACCTCGCCGCATCCGTGCGTTCTTGGGTGGGGAAACGGTCTTCGATACCACCACAGCCAGCTATGTGTGGGAATGGCCGCACTACCCGCAGTACTACATACCACTCGCTGACGTGCGCCATGACCTGCTCGTCGTGGAAGGCGCTCACCAGAGCAGTCGCGGTGCGATCGAGGTGTACGGCCTGCAAGTCAAGGATGTCCATCGGCCGCACGCCGCCAGGCTGCTGACCGCATCCTCAGTGCAGGGGCTGAGCGGCACGGTGCGCTTCGAGTGGGCCGCGCTCGATGCCTGGTTCGAGGAGGACGAGCGGGTCTTCGTCCATCCACGCAACCCGTATACCCGGGTGGACGCGGTACGTTCGACGCGCTCGGTACGCATCGAGCTCGACGGCGCCGTGCTGGCCGAGTCATCCTCGCCGGTGATGGTTTTCGAGACGGGTTTGCCCACCCGCTACTACCTGAACCGGACGGAGCTGAATTTTGCTCATCTGGTGCCCACCAGCACCGTCACCGAGTGTCCTTACAAGGGCATCACCAGCGCCTACTGGTCGGTGCGAGTCGGCGAGACGGTGCATCCAGACCTGGCTTGGTGCTACGACTTCCCCACCCGGGCACTGTCACCCATCGCAGGTCTGGTCGCGTTTTATAACGAGAAGGCCGACATCCTCCTCGACGGGCAGCTACTCACCCGCCCGACAACACACTTCTCCTGATCCACGTCTCGTGACTTGGCGGCGAGAACCGAGCAGCCGACCTGATACGTGCATGATCACGGTTTGAGTGCACTTCGCGACAGATCTTGTCGCCTTTGACACCCAAATCGTGATCATGAATCGGGTAACCCACGTTACCGCGCGTCACGCGGCGTCGATCAGGTCGTTACCTCGATTTATCGTGATGGCGGTTGCGCGCCGAGTGGACCGTGGGCACGGTAGTAGGCGGACGGCATATCCAGCACCCCGAGAACCCGGGAGCACTCAGCATGTCCACTCAGATCACCGGCAACCGATGGGGCACCGACGCCCGCGACGACATCATCACTGGGCAGACCCGTATCGCTGCGGACCCGACCGCCCAGGATGCGCAGGACTCGATGACCCAGCTCGTGCGCAAAGGACAGGACACCGCGCTCAGGTCGCTCCAGGTATGGGCTGACCTAGCCCGCAAATTCGGCACCACCGCGCCGAACTCAGCCGCGGGCACCACGATGTTGTCGCTTGCACACGATCCCTTCGAGAAGTTGCTCGTGGCTCAGCGCCAGATCGTCGACGAGCTCGTCGCCACGCAGCGTGAATTCACGCAGCAACTGGTCGATGGCACTGTCGCCCTCGACGACCATTCCCTCCGCCGGTAGCGCCGCCGGCAGTACCGCTGGTAGTACCGCCGGTGGACAACACCGGCACACCGGCTGATTCGGCCCGCGGGCAACGGCGCTCACTGAATCCGGCTTTGCTCGTGTCACGTGTGCTTGCTGCGCGGCAAGTTGGCGCCTCTCCGCTTGGACAGCCGTCCTCAAGCGGCCGGGTGCCCGTGCGACACGGTCGGCGAGCGTCCTGCCGGTGCTGAAGTCGGCGATCTCGACAACGACTACCCAGAATGGTGGTTCGGCGATGAGTAACCCCCTACAACTCGCCCATCAGTGGTGGGCGACACTCGATCAGGCAGACCGTCAACGGGTCTGGAACGCCCGCGACAGTTACCTCGCAGGCGACCTCGTCGAGAGCATGGCTAAAGCCGGCGTTCCCGTGGTCAGCGATGGTCGCTGGTCGTGTGTCGGCGTCGGGCCCACCGGCTTCACCGTGCCCGTTGCCGTCCAACAGCTCCTCGAGCGGTTGTCCCAGACGCCAGACGGCGCTCTCGCCCGTGGTTTGCCCTAGGCCAAGTTTCCTGAGATGCAGGTCAACGGCAGGCCGGGAGAGCATCGATCAGACGATCCAGCTCCTCCTCGATGTTGTAGTAGTGCACCGAGGCGCGCACCAATGCCGGCAGGCCCCGGTGGGGCAGATCCAAACGGGCCGAGCTAGCGTAAGAGATGCTGGTGTTCACCGCCGACTCGGCCAGGCGGCTCTGGACCTGTTCGGCGGACACACCGTCGACAGTGAAGGTGACGATGCCGCAGCGCCGCCGGCCCTGGTCGTGCACGCGCACACCGTCGACAGCCCGGAGCCGTTCGCGCAGGGCTTCGGCGAGGGCGGTGATCCGGTTTTCGATGGCCTCGAGTCCCCAGGACAGGGCATAGTCGACAGCGACGCCCAGGCCGATCTTGGCAGCGTAATTGGTTTCCCAGCTCTCGAACCGGCGGGCGTCGGGCCGGATCTCGTAGCGCTGCGGCGCGGTCCACGTCGCGGCGTGCAGGTCGAGAAACGGCGGCTCGACGTGGTCGAGGATCGAGCGACGCGCGTAGAGGAAGCCGGTGCCACGCGGACCGCGTAGGAACTTACGCCCGGTCGCCGAGAGCAGGTCACAGCCGATGCGCTCGACGTCGACAGGCAACTGGCCGACGGACTGGCAGGCGTCGAGGAGGAACGGCACCCCCGCCTCACGGGCCAGGGCGCCGACCTCCTCGGCGGGGTTGACCAGCCCACCCTGCGTGGGCACATGGGTGATGGCGATGAGCTTCACCCCGCCTCCGGGACCAGCCAGGCGCCGCCGCAAATCGGGGACGGACAGCTGGCCGTGCTCATCGTCATCGACAACCTCGACGACGGCGCCGGTGCGGCGCGCGACCTGCAGAAAGGCGATGACGTTACTGGCGTACTCGGCACGGCTGGTGAGAATGCGCTCACCGGGGCGTAACGGTAGTGCGTAGAAAGCCATATCCCAGGCTCGCGTCGCGTTCTCGGTGACCGCGACCTCGTCCACCGCGCAACCGATCAATCGGGCGATCGCGTGGTACGTCGCCTGGACCTGCTCGGCGGCCACCGCGGCGGCTTCGTACCCGCCGATCTCGGCTTCGAGACGCAGGTGGGCGATGACAGCTTCAGTTACTGCTGACGGCGGCAACGCCGCCCCGGCGTTGTTCAGATGCGCTACCCGATTTGATCCCGGGGTATCACGCCGGGCGCGCGCAACGTCGAAGACCATATGGCGACCGTAATGGTCAATATCCAGCCCGCTCAGCCGGCGGTGTGATCGTGATCGTCAGGAAACCCATCGTGCACAGTGACGGGTTACGCTAGGCCGACAGCTCCCCGTACAGATCCAGCGATCTCGGTCAAGGCCCGTGACGTGTCCGGCGCGGCAGTACGGGTGACCCAGTCGGACGGGACGTTGATGGCCTACGAAGAGCAACAGCAGCGGTCCATGCGACCCGACGGAGTGCCGCCGCAGCGATCTGTGAGTCGGATCGAGCATTCCAGCGCGGACTACCGTCGCGGCTGGCTGACGCCGCGCCTGGTCATGCTGACATTGACGATCATCCTGCTCGGCGCTGCCGCGGGGCTGGCCGCCGCCCTGGTGTTGCCGAAGACCTACGCAGCGCGCGCGGAGATCCTCTATTCCGCGAGCCAGCCTCAACAAGGCGGCGACCCGCTCCAGCAGGATCGCCAGCTATCCACCCAACTGGTGTTGTTGAAAAGCCGGGCCGTGCTGGGTCCGGTCGCGCAGAAACAAGGCCGCCGGTACGAGGACCTCGACAAGGATGTCAGCGTCTCAATCCTGGAGAACAGCAACGTCATCCAGGTCGAAGCCCGCGCTTCCACTGAGCCGGTCGCGCTGCAAACCCTCCAGGCCGTCACGAACGGTTACCTGGCGCTATCGGGTCAGCCCAGCGGTGTGGCTCGCAACCTCAGTGCTCAGCTTGCCGAGGCTCGCCAGCACACGGCCCAGCTCCAAGCTCGGATTCCTCAGCTCATCTCATCGGTGTTAGCCGGCACCGCCACCCAAACCTCACTCGACGACGCCCGGGCCCAGCTGGCCGCCTCGCAGGCCCGGGAGAAGGCACTCCAGGCCCGGATCGACGAGATCACCCTCACCGGTCAGTCGGGACCACCTGCCCAGTTGCTAACACCGCCGTACTCGCTTCCTGACCCGGTGAGCCCGCGGCCGCCCATCGCAGCCGGCATCGGTGCGCTGGTGGGGGCGATCGTGGCCGGCACGATGCTGGCGGTAGGTGTGCGGCGCGCTGACCTGTAGTGGCCAGGTGCTGATCGTGACCAACCAGGAATCGAGTGGGCTGCTGCGCCGAAGTTCCCTTGTAGGGTGATGGCGAACAAGACCCTGTGTCCCACGCGGAGCCGAATGAAGCGATGACGGCGGACCAGATCACGAACATCCTCGAGGAGGGCCCGGCGGACTCGGCCCGGGCGGTACTCGATTTCTGCCAAGTTACCTACGAAGCAGAATCCGTCGAGGGCCTCTACGACGCTGCGCTCACAGCGCTCGAAAGGGCCGTCGGCGTGCAGCGATCGTCCATCCTGGTGTTCGACCGCCACGGCGTGATGCGGTTCGGGGCCTGGCGCGGCCTGTCCGAGACGTACCGGAGGGCGGTCGAAGGGCACAGCCCGTGGTCTGCCGACTCGAAGGATCCTCAGCCGATCCTCGTTCCGGATGTTGCGCTCGATCCGGCCCTTGCTGCGCTGCACCCAGTATTCGACGCCGAGCGCATTGCGGCGCTCGCCTTCATCCCGCTGGTGCACGCCGGCAGCCTGCTCGGCAAGTTCATGCTCTATTACGAAGCGCCGCACCCCTTCGCGGCGGATGAGGTGCGCGTCGCATCTTCCATAGCGCGGTTCGTCGCTGGTGCGCTCAACCGCAAGCGCAATGAGGTCGACCTTCGCCGCAGCCGCGAGCACCTTGCCCTCGCGCTAGCGGCCAGCGCGATGGGAACGTGGGAATGGGATGTGGGGTCCGGGGAAGTGGTCTGGTCACCTACGCTGGAGCGGATCCACGGGCTCGACCCCGGGACATTTCCCGGGACGTTCGAGGCTTTCCAGCGCGACATCCTTCCCGAAGACCTGCCGGATGTGCTTGCGGCGGTCCGCCGGGCGACCGAAGACGGTACCGCTTACCAGTTGGCGTACCGGATCCGTCGCCCGGACGGGGCGCTGCGGTGGATCGAGACGCAGGGAATCGTGGTGCGAGACGATGGCGGCGCCCCCGTCCGGATGGTTGGGGTATGCACCGACGTCACGCAGCGGCAGGCAGGTGAGGCGGAACGGGCGCGGCTGCTTGCGGCCGAGCGGGCCGCCCGGCTCGAGGCGGAGACGTCGGCCGCCCGTCTCGACACGCTACAGCGCGTCACCGCGGAGCTGTCTCGGGCCGTGGCGCTGGACGAGGTCGTCGACGTGGTGCTCGGTACGGCGGTACGCGAGCTCGGTGGCCAGACCGGGTCGCTGTGCCTGCTCGACGGGGATGACCTCGTCATCGCGCACGCCGTGG
>JBHELN010000077.1:0-2892 GCA_046263115.1 Pseudonocardiaceae bacterium
ATCTCACCCTGTCGGCGCTGACCACCGAGGGCTTCGCGACCCCGGTAACGCTGTCGGATGGCGCAAAGATCTTCACGGCGAGCCTGTCGTTGTTCGGGGTCACGGTGTTCCTGGCCGTCCTCGGTGTGCTGGCCAGCGCGCTGATCGATGGGAAGCTCGTGCAGAGATCGAGGAGGTGGTCCATGCAACGACGGATCACCGAATTGCGCGACCACCACATCGTCTGCGCCTACGGGCGGGTGGGCCGCGCAGCGGCTCGTGAATTCGAAGCCGACGGCGTGCCCTTTGTCGTCATCGAGGTGAAGCCCGAGCTCGAGGAGGATCTCAAGCGTGACGGCGTGCTGTATCTGATGGGCAACTCATCGTCGGAAGCAATCCTGCGCGCTGCCGGGATCCACCGCGCACGAGGGCTGGTGTGCGCGGTGGACTCTGACGCCGAGAACGTCTACATCACCCTGGTGGCCCGGTCGCTCAATCCGACTATCAGCATCGTGGCCCGGGCCTCGGAGGATGCCGCGGCTGACCGCTTGTACCGAGCGGGAGCGAATCGGGTCGTCTCGCCGTATGCCACCAGCGGCCGGCGGATGGCGCTGATCGCGCTGCGCCCTGAGGTGGTCGACTTCTTCGATCTCGCGCGCAGCGGCACCGGCGCGGTGCGGATCGCGGAGCTGCAGGTCGCCGAGGACTCGAAATTGGTCGGCCAGACCGTGGCTCAAGTGTGCGGCTCGGCCACCGCCCTGCTGATCCGCCGGGCTGCCGGCGAGCTACTGCCCAACCCCAGCCGGGACACCGTGGTCAAGGCCGGTGACCTGGTGGTGACCTTCGGCGAACCGGACACCCTGCGACCCGTCCGCTAGATCAGGTTCCGGCGTGACCTGGAATCTGGGCTGCGGGCGATCAGATCCAGAGCGATCCGGAGGGCAGCCTGGCGGGCTTCCTCGTTGCCCGCGCCGAACCGATGGGCGCCCATATGCAGTGCGACGAAGGCGAGGCGGGCCCGCAGCCGGGCGTCGATCGGGTGGCCGGGGTCGCCGCAGTCGACGAATAGATCGGCGAGCCGATCGAACCTGCTGCGCAGCTCGGCGCCCGCGGTGACGTCACGCAGTGCGCCCTGGCCCTCCTGCAGCAACTGGGCCAGCGGGGTGGCGCGCTGGTGCAGCAGTGCGTGGTAACGGCGCAGCACCTGCTCGCGGGTGGCGGGGGTGGCCGGCTGGTGCTGCGCCCAGCTCAACAGCTCGTCGACCTCGCTGAAAAAGTCGTTGACGAGGCTGGTGAGGATCTCCTCCTTGGTCTTGAAGTGGTAGTACACCGCGGCCTTGGTGATGCCGAGACGTTCGGCGATCTCGCGCAGTGAGGTGGCGTCGTATCCGCGCTCAGCGAAAAGCTCCAGCGCGAGCGCGCGGATCTGCTCGCGGGTGTCGGTGCGCCGTTCGTCCATGTCCCCTCGGTCCCAGCGCGGGATTACTTGTCGCCGGCTAGTTAACAGCGCCAGCTAGCCGGGCGACAAGTAAGTGGACCCGACAGAGTGGAGGTCTCGATGACGATGACCATGGAGCGAGCGCCCGAGCTGGCGGACGGGCGACCCCGGAGCAAGCGCGAGATCTACACCGCGATGAGCGGCTTGGTGATCGCGATGCTGCTGGCGATGCTGGACAACCTGATCGTCGGCACCGCAATGCCCACGATCGTCGGCGAACTGGGCGGGCTGACGCACCTGTCGTGGGTGGTCACCGGGTACGCGCTGGCGACTGCGGTGTCCACGCCGGTGTGGGCCAAGCTGGGCGACCTGTACGGCCGCAAAAAGTTGTTCATGGCCTCGATCATGGTGTTCCTGGTCGGATCGTCGTTGGCTGGGCTGGCCCAGGGGATGGGGGAGCTGATCGCCTTCCGCGGGATTCAGGGTCTGGGGGCCGGTGGCCTGATGGTCGGCGCGATGGCGATCATCGGTGATCTGGTTCCGCTGCGGGAGCGTGGCCGCTACCAGGGCCTGATGGCCGCGGTGATGCCAGTGGCGTTCATCGGCGGTCCGCTGCTGGGCGGCCTGCTCACCGACCACCTGAGCTGGCGGTGGGCCTTCTACATCAACCTGCCGCTAGGTGTCCTCGCGCTACTGGTGACCGCCGTGACGATGCACCTGCCGGGGCGCCGGGCGCAGGTAGCCGTCGACTGGTCGGGCGCGGGCCTGCTCGCCGTCGGAGTTGCCGCGCTGACCCTGCTGGCCAGCTGGGGCGGTACCGAATACGACTGGGCCTCGGTGCCGATCCTGGGTCTGGGCGCGCTGGGCGTGCTCGCGTTGGGTGCCTTCTTCGTGGTTGAGCGTCGCGTCGCCGAGCCGATCCTGCCGCTGCGGCTGTTCACCAGCCGCAACTTCACCGCCGCTGTCGTGCTGACCTTTCTGACCGGGCTGGCGATGTTCGGTGCGGTGACGTTCCTGCCGCAGTTCCAGCAGATGGTGCAGGGCGCCTCGGCCACCAGCAGCGGGTTGCTGCTGCTGCCGTTGATGGGCGGCATGCTGGTGACGTCCTTGCTCGGCGGTCAACTGGTCTCCCGCACCGGGCGCTACCGCGGCCTGCTGCTCGCCGGTTCTATCCTGATGGCCGGCGGCCTCGGTCTGCTGGCCACCATGGACGTGAGCACCAGCCAGGTGACCACCTCGCTGTGGATGGTGGTGCTCGGCGTCGGCATGGGAATGCTGATGCAGACCACCCTGCTCGTAGTCCAGAACAGCGTCGGACAACCCGATCTCGGCGCCGCGACCGGCGCGGCCACCCTGTTCCGCACCATCGGCGGCTCGCTCGGCGTGTCTGTGTTCGGCACCCTGTTCGCCCAGCAGCTGCAAGCGGGCGTGTCCGGTGCGGCCAGCCGGCTCACTCCGGCGATGCTGGCTGAGCT
>JBHELN010000078.1:0-9121 GCA_046263115.1 Pseudonocardiaceae bacterium
ACCTGGGGGCTGCCCGCTTTGTTGTAGGTGACGTCGACGGGCACTCGCACCGAACCATCGGGATTGTCTGTGACCCCGAAGGCATTGGCAGCGCTGACTGAGGAGTACTGGCTCCAATACGATTGGAAGTCCGATTCGCCGGCAAAGGCGGCTTGCGCGGTGGGTGACAGCAGCGCCCACACCGATGGCGAGTTGCCAAGACCGTTGTAGTAGTCGATCACGAGCTGTCCGGCGTCACGCCAGGCGATCGGCTGGGCATGATCCACCCGCTCCACCTGCGGCTGGGGCCGCATCGGGACTGCGAAGGGTGCCGGCACCGACGAGGGAGCCACGGTGATCCCCGGTCCGGCGGAGTGCAGGGCCTGCTCTGAAGGGGAACCTCGCGACAGCAGGGTGCCCACCCCGGCGACTGCAAGCAGCACGACGATTGCGGCCGCAAGCCAGCCGGCGCGGCCGGACCGCTGTGGTAGGCGCGGTGCGAAGTTTCCCGCGGTCCACGCGGGCAGTGGCAATGCCAGTTGCGGAGCAGCACCGCGAAATGGCGCGGACGTCGGCACCGGGTCTCTTGGCGGGCGTGGGTTTTCCCCGTCGGCGGCGCCGGCTGGTGAGCGTCCGGTCACCAGGGTCGGTGGCAGTGCAGACGACCTGTGCATCCGCGTTGATTTAGTCATCGAGGCGGGCCTGGGTACCGGGCGGGTGGTCGGCGCCGCGGCCAGCTCCAGGCTGGCGCGGTGCATGTCGGGCCGCGCTGCCGGGTCTGGGGCCAACAGCTTCATCAGCACAGCGGACAGGGCGCCGGCTTGTCGGGGTGGCACCACTTGCCCGTTGGCCACCGCGTGCAGCAGCGCCAGCGGGTTATCGTTGTCACCAAAGGGACCTTGGCCTTCCAGTGCCGCGTACAGCGTCGCGCCGAGGGAGAACACGTCCGATGCCGGGGTCGGCAGCTGCCCACGGGCCACCTCCGGAGCCAGGAAGGCGGGCGTGCCGGCCATCATCCCGGTCTGGGTGACTGTGACGTCGCCTACCGCGCGCGACACCCCGAAGTCGGTGATCTTGGCGGTGCCATCGTCAGCGATCAGGATGTTGCCCGGCTTGACGTCCCGGTGCACGATCTGCGCGGCGTGCGCGGCGGCCAGTGCCGAGGCGATCTGCCTGCCGATCGAGGCGACCTCGGGCACCGCGAGGCAGTACCGCTCACCGAGCACCGCGGCGAGGCTGCGCGAGGGCAGGTACTCCATCACCAGGCATGGCTCACCGTCGTGCTCGGCCACGTCGTAGACGACGATGGCATTCGGATGGTGCAACCGCGCGGCGATACGCGCCTCACGCAGTGCCCTAGCCCGCGCCTCGTCGGTCGCTCGCGGACTCAGCTCCGGCTGCAGCAGCAGCTGCTTCACCGCTACCGGCCGCCGCAGCCGCTCGTCCATGGCCTGCCACACGACCCCCATGCCGCCGCTGCCAATCCGCTCAAGCACCCGGTAGTGGCCGGCGATCAGCTGACCCGTGTCGATATGCGGTCACTCCCTTTAGTTTCCCCGCATGGGCGCCCAGCATCTCCTCGGCACAGCATCCCCGACCGAAGTCAGGCTACCGCCCGGCAACCGGCTTGGCGCGCCAGGCCATTGAGCCCCTCCGCGCCCCGCCTAGCCACAGATAATGCGTCACCGGCACCATCGTGGTCACCATGACCCTCACCGAAACGCTGCCCAGCCGTTGCGAGCCCGATGAACTGTTCGACGCTTTCGCCGCCTGGGTATCGGACCAGGGCCTCGCCCTGTACCCAGCGCAGGAAGAAGCGCTGATCGAGATCGTCTCCGGGTCCAACGTGATTCTGGCCACACCTACTGGCTCCGGAAAGACTCTCGTCGCGACCGGCGCGCAGGCTAGCGCGCTGGCCCAAGGCAGGCGCAGCATCTACACCGCGCCGATCAAGGCGCTGGTGTCGGAGAAGTTCTTCGCGGCCTGTGACATCTTCGGTGCCGACCAGGTCGGGATGCTCACCGGTGACTCCAGCGTCAACGCCGAGGCGCCGATCATCTGCTGTACCGCAGAGGTGCTGGCGAACATGGCCCTGCGCAGCGGGCCGGATACTGACGTCGGCCTGGTCGTGATGGACGAGTTCCATTTCTACGCCGACCCGGACCGCGGCTGGGCGTGGCAGGTGCCGTTGCTCGAGCTTCCGCGGGCCCAGTTCCTACTGATGTCCGCGACGCTGGGTGACGTCACTTTCTTCGAGCAGGACTTGACGCGCCGCACCGGCCGTCCTACCGCGGTGGTGCACTCCGCCCAGCGGCCGGTTCCGCTGTATTTCCGATAT
This sequence comes from Pseudonocardiaceae bacterium, assembly GCA_046263115.1. Taxonomy (GTDB): domain Bacteria; phylum Actinomycetota; class Actinomycetes; order Mycobacteriales; family Pseudonocardiaceae. Next base: position 2,318 of record JBHELN010000078.1, read on the forward strand.
GTGACCACACCGCTGCACGAGACGCTGGAAGGACTGTTGGCAACCAACTCGGCACCGGTGTACGTGGTGCATTTCACCCAGGCCGCGGCTGCCGAGCAGGCACAGGCGCTGACCAGCATCAATGTCTGCAGCCGCGCCGAGAAAGACGCCATTGCCGAGCTGATCGGGAGATTCCGGTTCACTGCCGGCTTCGGGCGCACGCTGTCGAGGCTGGTACGCCATGGGATCGGGGTGCACCACGCGGGGATGCTGCCGCGGTACCGAAGGCTCGTGGAGCGGCTCGCCCAAGCCGGCCTGTTGAAGATCGTTTGTGGCACCGACACTCTCGGAGTAGGCATCAACGTGCCGATCCGTACGGTGCTACTCACCGCGCTGGCCAAATACGACGGGACCCGCACCCGTCATCTCACCGCTCGGGAGTTCCACCAGATCGCCGGCCGGGCCGGGCGAGCCGGCTACGACACCGCCGGCACCGTCGTCGTGCAGGCTCCCGAACATGTGGTGGACAACGCCAAGGCGGTGGCCAAAGCGGGCGACGATCCCCGCAAGCGCCGCAAGATCGTCCGCAAGAAGCCACCCGAGGGATCGGTGTCCTGGAGTGAGCGCACCTTCGAGCGGCTGGTCGCCGCCGACCCCGAACCGCTGACATCGAGCTTGACAGTCAGCCACGCGATGTTGCTCAACGTCGCCAACCGGCCCGGCGACGCCTTCGCGGCGATGCGCCATCTGCTCACCGATAACCACGAGGCCCGCCCCGCCCAGCGCCGGCTGATCCGCGAGGCGATCGCCATGTACCGCGCGCTGCTGACCGCCGGTGTCATCGAGCGGTTGACGGTGCCCGACGAGCAGGGTCGCACGGTGCGGCTCACCGGGGATCTACAGCTCGACTTCGCGCTCAACCAGGCGCTGTCGCCCTTCGCGCTCGCTGCGATCGAGCTGCTGGACCCGGATTCGGCCGACTACCCGCTGGACGTCGTCTCAGTGCTTGAGGCCACCTTGGAGGATCCGCGGCAGGTACTGGCCGCGCAACTGGCCAAGGCTAAGGGCGAGGCGGTAGCAGCGATGAAAGCGGAGGGCGTCGAGTACGAGCAGCGCATGCAGCTGCTCGAGGAGGTCAGCTACCCGATGCCGCTTGCTGAACTACTCGATGCGGCGTTCGAGATCTACCGCCGAGGCCACCCGTGGGTCGCGGATCACCGGTTGTCTCCGAAGTCGGTGGCACGGGATATCGCGGAGCGGGCGATGACGTTCACCGAGTACGTCGGGTTCTACGGCCTGGCGCGCTCCGAGGGGCTGGTACTGCGCTACCTTGCCCACGCCTACCAGGCGCTGCGGCGCTCGGTGCCGGAAGATGCCAAGACCGAGGCGCTGCGTGACCTCGAGGAGTGGCTCGGGGAGCTGGTCCGCCAAGTCGACTCCAGTCTGTTGGACGAATGGGAGAAGCTGCGTAACCCGCAAACACCGGAGACGGTGCCCGCGTCACTGGACGACCGCCCTGCGCCGGTAACGGCCAACGCGCGGGCCTTCCGCGTGCTGGTGCGTAATGCGCTGTTTCGCCGGGTGCAGCTGGCCGCTCGCCGGCAATGGGCCGACCTGGGCGCGCTCGATGCGGATAACGGCTGGGATGAGCAGGCCTGGCGCGACGCCGTGGAACCCTACTTCGATGAACACAGCGAGATCGGCACCGGGGCGGACGCTCGTGGCCCGCAGCTACTGATGATCGACTATCAAGCCGACCGCTGGCTGGTGCGCCAAATCTTGGACGATCCAGCCGGCCACCATGATTGGGCCATCAGCGCCGAGGTCGACCTGCGCGCCTCAGACGAAGCCGGCGTAGCCGTCTTGCGGGTGCGCGCAGTCAGTCCGCGGTAAGACCTGTCAGGTCGGCTCGTTGCCCGGTTTCCACTTGATCCCGCAGCCCAGACTGGGCATTTGGGGTTCGTCGACCGGCTTGCCGGCTAGCACGAGTTCCAACGCCGCTCGCAGCGCTTGGCCGGTCACAGGGATGTCGTTGCGTGGCCGGGACTCATCGAGCTCGCCCCGGTAGGCGAGCTTGCGATCGGCGTCGTAGAGGAAGAAGTCCGGCGTGCAGACGGCCCGGTAGGCCAAGGCCACCTGCTGACTCTCGTCAAGCAGGTAGGGGAAGGTGAATCCGGCCCGGTGAGCCTGTTCAGTCAAACCAGCTGGACCGTCGTCGGGATAGTTGTCGATGTCGTTGCTGCAGATCGCCACCGCGTCCACCTTGTCGGCGTGTTCGGAGACGAGCGCACCGAGCTGCCGTTCGATGTGCCGGACGTAGGGACAGTGGTTGCAAAGAAACATCACCAGCAGCGGCCAGCCGGCGGTGAAGCCGTCCGAACGGATGATCTGACCGTCGAGCGACGGCAGCGCGAAAGGCGGCGCAGGCGTGCCGAGCGGGACCATGAATGAGCTCACTGCCATAACGCAAGTTTTCCACTAGTAGCGGTGTCGAACGGGTCCGGGCCGAAAGATCGGCCGGTACGTTGACCGGTTGTGGAGCTTTATGAGGTGATGCGGACGACGCCGGCGACCCGGGCCTTTACCGACGAGGCGGTACCGGATGCGGTAGTACACCGCATCCTCGACCACGCGAGGTTCGCACCGAGCGGGGGCAACCGGCAGGGATGGCGTGTTGTGCTGCTCCGGGATCGCGCGATTCGACGCCGGATACGAGAGCTCTACAGCCTCGGTTGGCGCGAGTACATGGCGCATGTCGATGCCGGCCTGGTGCCGTTCGCGCCCCGTGAGCACGGGCGCTGGAACGGCCCGGCGATCGATCTGGAGGCGGCCCGCCGGGTACCGCGGCCCAACGACTTCGCTGACACCCTGGACACGGTCCCGGTGTTGCTCCTGCTGATAGCCCAGCTCGGTTCGCTGGCCTGCGTCGACAATGGGCTGGGCCGGCAGAGCATCGTCGGTGGCGGGTCGATCTACCCGTTCGGGCATAACATTTTGTTGGCCGCCCGCAATGAAGGCCTCGGTGGCGTGCTGACCTCGGTGTTGGTCCGCCAGGAACCAACCGTGCGCGAATTGATCGGCATCCCTGACGACCACGCGATCGCCGGCCTAATCGCCCTGGGACACCCGGTGCGGACGATCCGCAAGCTGCGGCGCCGGCCCGTCGAACAGTTCACTACGATAGATCAGTTCGACGGGCCTGGCTTCAATCCTGATCGGCCCTAGTGCTTGGCCGCGTCAGTCTTTAGCGCCGCCCTGGAACTTGCGTACCACGCCGTCGATCTGGCCCCGCAACTTGCCCTTGGTGACCTGATCGACGAGGCCGAGCGCCCCAGCTACGATCTTGCCGGCCGCCTCGGGGTTGGCCTTCGCGAAACGGCGAGCGCCTTCCACCGCACCCGCCAGAACCACCAGCTTCCCCAGCTTCCCCAGCATTATTTCCTCCCTTGACCAGCCACAATCCCCACGCGATCATCGCGAAGTGGCGAGGATACCGCGACCGGATCGGGCCCGGGAGGATGGCCTGGAAAAGACGCTCACAATCCCCCAGTCAGGACATTTGCGTCAAGTACCCCTGACCCGGATTGCCGGTCAGAATCCCATTGCTTGGGCGCGGCGCTTCACCTCGCGACCCCGATCGGTTCGCAATGCACCGATCGGGGTGCCGGGCAGCGAATCCTCTGCAGTGAACAGCCAACGCAGGATCTCCTCCGCGGAGTAGCCGGCATCACGCAGCAAGGTGATCGTGCCGGGCAGTCCCTTCACCACTGCGTTGCCGCTGAGAAACTCTGCAGGCACCACCGCTATGCCGTTGCGGCGTATGCCGAGCAGTTGCCCATCGCGCAGCATCTGGTGGATTCGGGTGACCGGCAGTCCTAGCCGCTGCGCCACGTCGGGTAGGGGCAACACCACCACCTCGGGATCGAGCACGTCCCGGGCGATAGGTAGATCGCTCACAGTGGTCACCATGCCATAACCGCCAGCCGCAGCCCTTCCGCCGTTCGGGGAGCGCGCGGAGTCCGTACGATCCTCGGACTGTGGAATGGCAGGGGTCCGAGGACGACGAAGGCCTGGCCGGCACCCTGCTGGACGGGCGCTACTGGGTTGGCCCGGTGGTGGCGCGCGGCGGCATGTCCACTGTCTACCGTGGCACGGACACCCGCCTGGAACGTCCCGTCGCCATCAAGGTGATGGCTCCGCGGTTCGCCGCTGACCCGACGTTCTTGCAGCGCTTCGAGCGAGAGGCGCGCGCCGCTGCGCGACTGCATCATCCCGGTGTCGTCGGGGTCCATGATCAGGGTGTCGACTCATCTCCCGCTGGTGACCACGTGTACCTGGTGATGGAACTGGTGGACGGCGGGACCCTACGGGACTTGCTGCGCCAGCACGGCAGCCTGCCGGTGCCGCTGGCACTTTCGGTGGCCGAAATGGTGCTCTCGGCACTGGCAGCGGCGCACCAGGAGGGGTTGGTTCATCGCGACATCAAGCCGGAGAACGTCCTCATCGGCCCCGGGGGCGTAGTCAAGGTGGCCGACTTCGGATTGGTCCGTGCTGCTGCGGAGGCCAGCAACAGCACCGGAGATGTGATCCTGGGCACGGTGGCCTACCTGTCACCCGAGCAGGTCGCGACGGGCGCGGCCGACGCTCGCAGCGACGTCTACGCCACCGGGGTGTTGCTGTTCGAGATGCTGACCGGATCGCCGCCCTACACCGGTGAGACCGCCCTGTCCGTGGCCTATCGCCACGTGCACGATGACATGCCGGCCCCCAGCACAGCCGGTGTGGTTTTGCCCGCTGTGCTAGATGAGCTGATCGTGCGGGCGACCCGTCGAGATCCCGCTGCCCGCCCGCCGGACGCGGCGGCCTTCCTGGCCGCGCTGCAGGCCGTGCGAGCGGATTCGGGGATCGACCGCGTACCGGTTCCGGTGCCGACCACTGCGGGTGAGGTGGCCACCGCCACGATGACCGCAGCTCACCAGCTGGGCCCGCGCGGAACGAGAGCTCTGACCCGGATCGAGGCCGCGGCGAGTGGGCCGGTGACACGGTCGGCCGGACCGCCGGAATCTCCGACAGTGACCGCGTTGGAATCTCCGCCGCGCAGGGTTGATTACGCCGGGGATTCCTACCGGCGCGAGCGCGCTCGCAATCGGCGTGCCTTCCTCGCCTGGATGGTGATCGTGTTGATCCTCGCGAGCGCGGTCGGAATTGGTGCGTGGTGGCTGGGTAGCGGCCGGTGGACCGTCGTACCCAACTTGACGGGCCTGCACCGCGGGGCAGTGCCAGCCGCACTGGCGTCCGCGGACCTCAAGCCGCACCTTGTCGTGAACCACAACGACACAGTCCCGGACGACCTGGTGATTCGCAGCGATCCCGCGGCGGGTCAGCGAGCGACGCGCGGCTCGGACGTCACTGTGGTGATCTCCCTGGGCCATCCAGTCGTGCCCGCGGTGGAGCCGGGCAGCGCCGTCAACGACGCGGAGCGGGCCATCCAGCAGGCGGACCTGAACCCGCGAACGGACACCACCGCCGACCAGTTCAACGACGCCATCCCGGCTGACGCCGTGATCGGGCTGCAGCCTGCGCCGGGCACTGTGCTCACAGTCGGTGCACCGGTCACCGTGGTGATCAGCAAGGGGCCGGCGCCGAGCACGGTGCCGGACGTGCGCGGGATGCGCCAGGCTGAGGCGACTGCTGCACTCACCCGTGCCGGTCTGAGCGCGCAGGTGCGCCGCCAGTTCGACGACCAGATAGCCGGTGGACGCGCAATCGGAACCGATCCCAAAGCCGGCACCGGCCTCGCCCGGGGTGCCAGCGTGATCCTCCTGGTCAGCAACGCCTCGGTGGTACCCGATGTGGTCGGGCTCCCGGTCGCCCAGGCCCGTCAGGTGCTCGCGGACGCGGGCCTGAACAGCACAGTCAGCCAGCAGCCCGGCGGGTTCGGCTTTTTCCCCAACCTCCCCGGCATCCCCGGCCTCGGTGGGTTCGGTGGCTTCGGTAACCGCGTGGTGTCCCAATCCCCCGGCGCCGGCCAACCCGTTCGAGAAGGCACCACCGTAAGCCTCATCGCCTCCTAGATCGCCGCTCGCGCGTTCTGGGTGCAGACTGCTGTGATGGGCACCTGGATTCCCGCAATCGCAATCTGGATCCAGAATGCGGTTTTCAGGAGCGGAGCATTTCGGCGACCAGGAACGCCAGTTCTAGGGCTTGTTGGGTATTGAGGCGGGGGTCGCAGGCGGTTTCGTAGCGACCGGACAGGTCCGCGTCGGAGATGTCCTGGGCGCCGCCGAGACACTCAGTGACGTCCTCGCCGGTGAGTTCCACGTGGATGCCACCGGGATGGGTGCCCAGCGCGTGGTGCACCTCGAAGAAACCCTGAACTTCGTCGACCACCCAGTCGAAGTGCCTCGTCTTGTACCCGCTGGATGATTCGATGGTATTGCCATGCATCGGGTCGCACTGCCAGATCACCTGGTGCCCGGTGGCGGTGACCTTCTGCACGATCTCCGGCAGCAGGTCGCGGACCTTCTGCGCGCCCATCCGGGAGATCAACGTGAGGCGACCTGGTACGCCGTGCGGGTCCAGCCGCTCGACGTACTCGACGGCATGATCCGGCGTGGTGCTGGGACCCAGCTTGAGCCCGATCGGGTTGGCCAGCAGCTCGGCGAACGCGATATGCGCCCCGTCCAGCTGGCGGGTCCGCTCCCCTACCCACACGAAATGTGCAGACAGGTCGTAGAGCTTGGGCGTCGGTCCGGTGCAGTCCAACCGGAGCATGGCCCGCTCGTAGTCGAGCACCAGCGCCTCGTGGCTGGCGTAGATCTCGGT
>JBHELN010000079.1:0-5527 GCA_046263115.1 Pseudonocardiaceae bacterium
GGCGACATCGTCGACGCGCCAGGTGTCCAGGGCAACCATGGCCACCACCTGCTGGGCCAGCACGTCTAGCGGATTGCGTGGGTAGCGCAGTGCCTCGATCGCCCCGTCCGCCATCCGTTGCGCCACGACTGCGCATGAGACCAGGTCGCCGCGGAACTTGGGGAAGATGACGCCCCGGGACACCGCACCCACGTGATGCCCGGCCCGGCCGATCCGTTGCAGGCCTGACGCGACCGTCGGAGGTGCTTCAACCTGCACCACCAGGTCTACCGCTCCCATGTCGATGCCCAGTTCGAGCGAGGACGTCGCCACCACGCACGGCAATCGGCCCGACTTCAGTTCCTCCTCTACGAGAGTTCGCTGCTCGCGCGACATCGAACCGTGGTGGGCCTTGGCGATCACGACGGGAGCGCCGCCGGCGAGCCCGGCCTGGCCCATCAGCTCGGCCGGCATCCGGTCTCGGGGCGCTGGGACGCGCCCCGCCCGCCCCGCCTCGACGGCCAGTTCGTTGAGCCGGGCCGTAAGGCGCTCAGCCAGCCGGCGGGAGTTGGCGAACACGATCGTCGAGCGGTGCGAACGCACTAGATCCAGCATCCTGCGCTCCACCGCGGGCCAGATCGAGGCGCGCTGTTCGGTCGCCCCATCGGCACCCTCGGTCACCTCACCCAGAGTTGCCATATCGGCAACCGGCCCCTGCACCGCAATATCGATCGTCTTGACCGATGCCGGTTGCACCACGTGCACCGGCCGGCCGCCGGCGAGGAAAGCGCTGACCTCCTCGACCGGGCGCACGGTCGCGGACAGCCCGATCCGCTGCGCGGGTTGGTCCAGCAGGGCGTCCAGCCGCTCCAAGGACAGCGCGAGGTGTGCGCCACGCTTGGTGGCGGCGACAGCGTGCACCTCGTCGATGATCACCGTGCGCACTCCGCGCAGCGACTCCCGGGCCGCGGAGGTCAGGAGCAGAAACAGCGACTCCGGCGTGGTGACGAGCACATCGGTCGGCGTGCGCGCAAAGGCTCGACGCTGCTCAGCAGGGGTGTCACCGGTACGCATTCCCACCCCGATGTCCGGCTGGGGCAGGCCCAACCGGTGGGCGGCCTGCCGGATGCCGGCCAATGGGGAGCGCAGGTTGCGCTCGACATCCACTGCCAGCGCCTTGAGCGGGGAGATGTACAGTACCCGGCAGCGTTTGGACGGTTCCGCCGCAGGCCCGGAGACGGCCAGCCGGTCCAGTGCCCACAGGAACGCAGCTAGGGTCTTCCCAGATCCGGTGGGGGCCACGACAAGTGCATGCTCGCCTGCCGCCGCCACCCGCCAGGCACCCTCCTGAGCCGCCGTAGGCGCCGCAAACGCCCCGCCAAACCACTCCCGGGTAGCCGGCGAGAACAAGCCCAACACATCCACGCCACTCATCATGGCCCGCCCCACCGACACTCTGCTCCCGCATTGAGCGGGCTCAGCGGGGTAACCACCACTCGAATAACCCGGCTCAGCCCGCTGAATGCGAAAAACCGGCCATGCGCCGCTCGGCTAGGTGGTCGGCGGCGACGGCGGGTGGGACACCATCGCGCTCAGCCAGCTCGAGGATCTCCCGGGTGGTGTCGAAGATCTTGGCTACCCGGGCGTGAGCTCGCTGGAAGTCGAAACCTCTGATCTCGTCAGCGACCTGAATGACCCCACCGGCGTTGACCACATAGTCGGGTGCATAAAGGATGCCGCGTTCGGCGAGGAACTTCTCCACGCCGGGATGCTCCAGCTGGTTGTTCGCGCCGCCGCACACGATCTTGGCGCGTAACACGGCGGCGGTCGGATCATCCAGGGCCGAGCCTAGCGCGCACGGGGCGTACACGTCGATCGGTTCGCGTACCAGCGCCCCGGTGTCCGGCACCACCGCCACCTCCGGATGTGCCGCAGTGACCCGTTCGATCGCCCGGTCGCTGATATCGGTCACAACCACCTGTGCGCCGTCGGCGAGCAGATGGTCCACGAGCAGCTTGCCGACCTTGCCGACGCCCGAGACGCCCACCCGACGCCCGGACAGGGTGGGCGCCCCCCAGACGTGTTGAGCGGCAGCGCGCATGCCCTGGAACACGCCGAAGGCCGTCAGGATCGAGGAGTCACCGGCGCCACCATGAGACAACGAGCGCCCGGTGACAAACTCGGACTCCCAGGCGACGACGTCCATGTCCTCGACATAGGTACCGACGTCGCAGGCGGTGATATAGCGGCCGCCCAACGACTGCACGAAGCGCCCGTAAGCGCGAAGCAGCGCTTCGGTCTTGTCTCGGGTGGGATCGCCGAGGATGACGGCCTTGCCTCCGCCGTGATCCAACGCGGCGAGCGCATTCTTGTACGACATCGCCGTAGACAGATGCAGAACGTCCTGGAGGGCGTCGTCCTCACTGGGATATGGGTGGAACCGAGTCCCGCCGAGCGCCGGCCCCAGCGCGGTGGAATGGATCGCGATGATCGCGCGCAACCCCGAGGGTTCATCGCGGCAGAAGACGACCTGCTCGTGGTCGCCGGATCCGAATACGTCGGTCACGTGGTGGCACCCTCCCGTTCGATGGCGCGCGCTTCTGTGCGCAGCGTATGCCTGCGCCGGGCGCATCGGACCGGCTAGCGGATGGCACCATCTCCCCGTAGGAGATCGGACCACCGAACGCGGGAGAGATCATGCGGGTGACCGGAGTCGGGCACGCCGGGCTGTACATCGAGACTGCCGCCGGCAGTGTGCTCTGCGATCCCTGGGTGAACCCGGCTTTCTTCGGGTCGTGGTTCCCCTTCCCAGACAACAGCGACCTCGACTGGGACAACCTCGGGCAAGCCGACTACCTGTACATCTCGCACCTGCACCGGGACCACTTCGACCCCGAGCTGTTGCGCCGCCACGTGCGCAAGCACACCACAGTCCTGCTCCCGGACTACCCCACCGACGAGCTGGAGCGTGAACTCGCCGCCCTGGGGTTCTGCAGCTTCCTGCGCACGGCATCGGGCGTTCCGGTACACCGAGACGGGTTGCGCATCATGATCACGTCACTGACCGGGCCCAGCGACGGGCCGATCGGCGACTCGGCGCTGTCGCTGGACGACGGCGGCACCGTTATTCTCAACCAGAACGATGCTCACCCGCTGGATATCGAGCAGCTGCGGGACTTCGGCGAAGTGCACGGGTATTTCACCCAGTTCTCCGGCGCTATCTGGTGGCCGATGGTCTACGAGCTGCCCAAAGGCGCGCGCCGGGAGTTCGCCCGCCGCAAGCGGGCCGGGCAGACCGACCGGGCGCTGCGCTACATCGATGCCGTGGGCGCCGCGCATGTCTTTCCCACCGCCGGCCCACCCTGCTTCCTCGATGAAGAGCTGTTCGACTTGAACGGTCATGGCCGCGATGGTGGCAGCATCTTCACTGATCAAATGGAGTTCATCACCGAGCTCGCCGCTGCGCGTCCTGAGGTGTCGGCGCAGCTGCTGCTGCCGGGAAGCGTGGCCGAGCTGGACGGCGCCCGTTGCGAGCTGACCCACCGGTACTCATCCGCCGAGATCACTCGCATGTTCGGTGAGAAGACCGCCTTCCTGCGTGAATACCAAGCCCGCGCCCAGCCGGCGCTGGTCCGCGAGCGGGCCGACCGGGCGCCGGTACCTGCTGACCTGCTTGCGCAGCTCAAGCGGTGGTGGGAGCCACTGCTCAAGCGGGCGGAGAACATCTGCACCGGGATCGGTGGTCCGGTCCGTCTGGACGTGGGCGAGCGCTCCTTAGTGATCGACTTCACCGCTCGGGAGGTGCGCGAGTTTGCCGGCGAACAGTGCCGCTACCGGCTGTCGACCTCGGCGGATCTGGTCGCCACCAACCTGGCCCGGCGTGAAGTGGACTGGTCGAACAGCCTGTTCCTGTCGCTGCGGTTTCGGGCCAGCCGGGTCGGCCAGTACAACGAGTTCGTCTACGTGTTCTTCAAGTGCCTGTCGCCGGAGCGCATCGACTACGTCGAGAACTGGTACGACGAGCGCAACGACGACGGGGCGGATATCACTCTGGACGGCTGGCGGATGCAACGCCGCTGCCCGCACCTGCGGGCCGATCTGGCCAAGTTCGGCAGCGTGTCCGACGGGATCCTCACCTGTGCCCTGCACGGCTGGCGTTTTGACCTGGCCACCGGTCGCTGCCTCACCGCGGCCGGCCACCAGATTCGCGCCACGCCGATCAGCGGTTCCGCTGGTGCCACCACCAGCGGATGAGCACCACCAAGGCAGACAGTAAGCCGAACAGGATCACCAGCTGCCCGGCGGTGGAGGACAGCCCGGTCGGGTCGTCCGGGGAGAACACCTCATCACGATAGCCGGCAGCGGGTACCTAATCTGGACGTATGCGGATCACCCACTTCAGGCAGCGGATGGACGAGGAGTTCGGCCCGGTCCGGGCGGCTGCACTGGCTCATGATCACGTGTTCGCCGATCTCGGTGGTCGCACGGTGGACGGGGCGCTGGAGGCGGGAATTGACACCAAGCGAGTGTGGGCTGCCGTGTGCGCCGCGTTCGATGTCCCCGAAGAGCGACGTTGACCACGCAGTTCCGGCCTTCGGACGTGTCCATCTCGCCTGCTCGGCGTGTCGACGCTGGTGCACACCGCTGGGCGCGGAAAATAGCACACCAGCGTGTCACCGAGGGTATCGAACAGGTGTTCGGCTAGGCTGTTGTGCACAGCGGAGGCGCTATCCACAGATCCGGCCGTGCGCCCTCCCAAAATGTCGGTCCCACCGCCTAGCGTCGGCGCCGACCCAGAAGACCCTCAACCAGCGAGGTGGACCGTCAGATGGCATCAGCACCGGATCGGGAGAAGGCGCTCCAGATCGCCTTGGCTCAGATCGAGAAGCAGTGCGGCAAGGGCTCGGTGATGCGCCTCGGTGAAGAGGGCCGCGCCCCCGTCGAGGTGATCCCCACCGGATCCATCGCGTTGGACGTGGCGCTGGGCATCGGTGGGCTACCCCGTGGCCGGATCGTCGAGGTGTACGGCCCGGAGTCCTCCGGAAAAACGACGATCGCGCTGCATGCAGTCGCCAACGCCCAGCGGGCCGGCGGGATCGCCGCGTTCATCGACGCCGAGCACGCGCTGGATCCTGACTACGCGAAGGCCCTCGGCGTGGACACCGACGCCCTGCTGGTCTCCCAGCCCGACACCGGGGAACAGGCGCTGGAGATCACCGACATGCTGATCCGCTCCGGTGCGCTGGACGTCGTGGTCATCGACTCAGTGGCAGCGCTCGTGCCGCGGGCGGAGATTGAAGGCGAGATGGGTGACTCGCACGTCGGTCTACAGGCCCGGCTGATGAGCCAGGCACTACGAAAGATCACTGGCGCGCTGAGCACGTCAGGCACCACCGCAATCTTCATCAATCAGCTTCGGGAGAAGGTCGGGGTCTTCTTCGGTTCGCCGGAGACCACCACCGGTGGCAAGGCGCTGAAGTTCTACGCCTCGGTACGTCTGGACATCCGCCGCATTGAGACCCTCAAAGATGGATCAGATGCAGTAGGC
>JBHELN010000080.1:0-8852 GCA_046263115.1 Pseudonocardiaceae bacterium
GATCATGCTGCGCCGGCATTTGGAGACTTGTGTGGCCAAGGCGATGCAGGAAGGTCGGACGGCCGAGATCGTCGATGAGTTGATGGCGACGTTGAAGTTTGACAAGCAGGTGTTTCGCCCGGCGCCGGAGGCGGTGTCGGATTAGTGGGGGAGCAGCCGGACGTGGGGAAGACGGCACTGCAGGCGACGACGCGCGAATTCGCGGTCGGGGGGATGACGTGTGGATCGTGCGCGGCGCGGGTGCAGAAGGTCCTGGGCGGCCAGCCGGGGGTGGCCAGCGCTGAGGTGAATTTCGCCACCGGGACGGCGACGGTGGTGCTGGACGAGCCGCCGGCGGCGGCCGAGGCGTTGATCGCGGCGGTGGGCAAGGCCGGTTACCACCTGGAAGTTCCCGAGGCGACGGCGGGTGCGTCCCCGTCGGATGCGGACCCAGCAGGGGCCAGTGACCCACCGGCAGAGGATGAGCAGGCCATCGCGCAGCGGTCCTGGCTGCGGCGGGTGCTGATTGCCTGGCCGCTGGGTCTGGCGACGATGGCTGTGGCCTTCGCGCCGGGGCTAAGAGACGCCGCTTGGGCGCCGTGGGCGCAGCTGGCGCTGGCCACCCCGGTGCAGTTTTATGTGGGCTGGCCGTTTTTGTCCGGGGCGGCCATCCGCGCGCGTCGGCTGGCCGCGAACATGGACACCCTGGTCGCCCTGGGCACGCTGACGGCTTACCTGTTTTCGGTGGTACAGCTGCTGAGCGGTCAGCGCGAGTTGTACTTCGAGACCGCGGCGTTGCTGACGGCGTTTTTGGTGCTGGGTCGGTATTTCGAGGTCCGGGCTAAGCGCCGGGCTGGCCAAGCCATCCGCTCCCTGCTTCAGCTGGGCGCCAAGCAGGCTCGGGTGGTGCGCGATGGCGCCGAGGTGATGGTGCCGGTGGATCAGGTGCGGGTTGGGGAGCTGATGCGGATCCGGCCTGGGGAAAAGATCCCCACCGACGGGCAGGTCGTCGACGGGGCCAGCGCGGTAGACGAATCGATGCTGACCGGCGAGTCGGTACCGGTGGACAAGTCGATCGGGTCCACGGTGGCCGGTGCGACGGTGAACACCAGTGGGGTGTTGACCGTGCGGGCTACCGCGGTGGGTGCCGATACCGCGCTGGCGCAGATCGTGTCGCTGGTCTCGGCGGCCCAGACCGGCAAGGGCCCCGCACAGCGGCTGGCCGACCGAATCTCCGCGGTGTTCGTACCGACGGTGATCACGCTCGCGGGGTGCACCTTCATCGGCTGGTGGCTGCTTGCCGGAAATCCGGTGACCGGACTGATCACCGCGGTGGCCGTGTTGATCGTGGCGTGCCCGTGCTCGCTGGCGCTGGCCACCCCGATAGCGATCATGGTCGGGACCGGGCGGGGAGCCTCGCTGGGGATCCTGATCAAGAGTGTGCAGGTGCTGGAACGCACCCGGAAGATCACCACGGTGGTGTTCGACAAGACCGGCACGTTGACCACCGGGCAGATGGCCCTGACCGACATCGCGGCCGGGGCCGGGATCGACACCGATGAGCTGCTGCGCCGGGCAGGCGCGGTGGAAGCCGACAGTGAACACCCGATCGGGGCGGCCATCGCCACAGCCGCCCGCAAACACGGCGTCGCACTGCCCCCGGTGACCGCGTTTGAGGCCGTAGCCGGGCACGGAGTGCGCGCCGACGTGGACGCCACCACAGTCTGGGTGGGCCGGCGCAAGCTGGCCACCGAGGCCGGACTTGCGTTGCCTGATGAGCTGGCCACCGCAGCCGACCGGCTGGAAGCTCTGGGTCGCACGGTGGTGTTCGCCGGCTGGCAGGGCCAGGTCCGCGGGGTGTTGGTCGTGGCCGACACGGTCAAAGACGGCGCCGCGCAGACGGTGGCCGCACTGCACCGCATGGGCCTGACGGTGGCGATGATCACCGGGGACAACGCCCGTACCGCCCGGGCCATCGCCGAGCAGGTCGGCATCGATACCGTGTTGGCCGAGGTGTTGCCGGCGGACAAGCAGTCCGAGGTCGCCCGGCTCCAGGCCGCCGGTGAGGTGGTGGCCATGGTCGGTGACGGGGTCAACGACGCCCCGGCGCTGGTGCAGGCGGATTTGGGGATCGCGATCGGAACCGGCACCGATGTGGCCATCGAGTCGTCGGATCTGACGTTGATGCGGGGCCAGCTGTCCGGGGTGCCCACCGCCATCCGGCTGTCGCGGCGCACCTACCGGACCATCCTGCAGAATCTGGGCTGGGCGTTTGTCTACAACGTGGCGTTAATCCCGCTGGCCGCGCTGGGCCTGCTCAACCCGGTGTTTGCCGGCGCGGCGATGGGGTTCTCCTCGGTCAGCGTGGTCACCAATTCGCTGCGCTTGCGCCGATTCCGCCAGCTCGACACGTCCGCTCACCCGAGGGTAGCTGCGCCGAGTCCGGCCGCAGCGCACCGGCGCCCAGACCGGGATCGAAAGTATGTACGAGTCCATCTCCACGACGGCACCATCGTCGAGGGCTACCGCCAGCATTCGCAGATGGTGCGGGGTCGGGTGCTGCTGCTGGACGTGACCGCGGTGCGTGATGCCACCGGGGCAGCGCGACCCGCGACCCCCGCGGATGCGTTCATCCCCGAGTGCGAGGCCCGGCGCATCGACGCACTGGATGCCTCGGCCAGATCTGGAGTCTGAAGATGCCGCTGCTGCCTGACGAGGTCGCCACCAAGACGTTCGCCCACCGGCTGTGGCGCGGCTATGACCGCTCCCAGGTCGATGGCTTCCTGCAGCGAGTGGCGGCCGACTACGCCGGTGCGATTGATCGGATCGCCACGCTGGCCGAGGACCGCACCGCCGCGCGTGCCCGGGTGGACGAGCTGCTCGGCCGGCTCGACGCCGCCATCGAGTCCGCTCAGCAGGCTGCGGATAAGGCGCGTCGGGACGCCAACACCGACGCCGACGCGATCCGGGCCCGCGCCGAACACGCCGCAACGCTGATCACGACCCAGGCCGAGGAGGCCGCCGCCGCGCTGGCCCGCCAGACCCAGGCGCTGCATGAGGCGGCTCAAGCCGACGCCGACGCTGCCCGGGAACGCCTGGCCGAGGCCACCCGCCGCGCCCAACAGCTCGAAGACGCCGCTCGGCAGCGCTGGGAGACCATGCGGGCCGACACCGAACGACGCTTCGACCGGCTCCAGGCGGCCGAACGCCGCTTCGCTGAACGAACCCAGCACGCCCACGCCACGCTAGGCGCGCTGCGTTCCCAAGTCGCCTTAATCGACCGGGTCCAGCAAGCCCAGGCCCTGCTGGCGGCGCTGTGCACCGACACCGCTCCGCCCTACCGCGAGTCCGTCGGCGACGCCAACGGCGCCGGGGTCTCGACCACCGGGGGCGACGAGCAGTGACAAATTAGGACCGGTGATCGGATTGGCCGGATTCGATGACGATGCCAGTGCGTTGCGGCGGCGCGGATCCGTCCGAAAGGGTGACCGGCCGGGATGGAATCAGTCCGGACTGCGACAGCGGACATCGCCGCGGGCGGCCTGGTCGAGGGTGAGCCAGGTGCTGCGGCGGATGCGGGGGTAGTAGCCATGGTGGGCGGGGCTGCCGGGTGGCCAGGTGCGCAGGAACTCGGTGCTCGAGCGCTTGTGGTCATAGGCGACGGGGAGGGCGTCAAACCGCAGTCCGTCCAGGTCAAGACCGTACAGCCCATCCGCGGGCGGGTCTGGGTTGGTAGATAGTCGGGTGAGCAGGCCGTGGCGGCGGTCGGTGAAGTTGGGCAGTCCGGCACATCCGTTGTTGGCGACCAGGTAGCGCCCGTGGGCATGCGGGTAGTCCTGGGCGTAGGGCAAGCCGGTGTGGGTGCAGCACATGACCTCGACCTGGGCACGGTCACACCACTTGAGGACCCGGTCGGTGCTGGTGGGAGTGCCGGACCAGCCGGTGCGGGCGGGCCTCCCAATGTGGGGGGTCCAGGGCTTCTAGGGCCAGTGTCCAGCCGACGAGGGACTCGGGATCGCCGTGCACGATCCCCACCCGGCGCCCACCCAGGCTGGCGGTGAGGTAGCGGGGCAGGCCCGCCAGTTGGGCCAGGTACGCGGGTCGGCCAGCGGCGGTGGCGCGCAGCTGCTGGATGACGGCGTTGGAGTCGGCGACCACGCTGTCGGGCACGTACTCGGGGTAATTGCAGCCGCACCCGAGCGCGGTGTCGTCGGTGGCCAGCACGTACTCCACGTTGCCCAGGCTGGTCCGGTGGGCGAGCACGCTAGTGGCGATCGCGTCGAACGCAGGGAGGTGCGCGTCGAGGTAGTGGAAATCGCCGTTGAACACGATCTCGGGTGGTGTCGGCTCGCTGGCCGCGCGCTCCAGGACCGCCATCAGGGCGCAGGTGTTGCCGTAGAGCCCACCGACCACATACAGCGTCGTGCACTCAAACGCCACCGGCCCGGCGAGATCCTCGGGCCTGTAGCGGTAGGCCAGCGGGCAGCTACGCCCCGGACCAGACACCGGCGGCCCGTCGCGGAGGTGACGAGATCGGCGATGTATCAGGTCGATGTCCACGAGCCACCTCGAGCACCCCGGCGGGAGTGACCAGGGCGGTGACCAGCCGTGCCGGGGTGATATCAAAGGCCGGGTTGTAAGCGCGGGTGGCAGCAGGTGCCAGGCGCATCTCGCCCCAGGTCAGCAGCTCCGCGTCGGCCCGGTGCTCGATGGTGATCGCCTCGCCGGTGGGTGTGGTGAAGTCGATGGTGTCCTCAGGTGCGGCGACCACGAACGGGATGTGCGCATCGGCGCAGGCCAGCGCAATCCCGAGCGATCCGATCTTGTTCGCGGTATCGCCGTTGGCGGCGATGCGGTCAGCGCCGATGACGGCGACATCAACCAGACCATCGAGCACGGTGCTGGCCGCGGCCGCATCGGGCTGGACAAGGTGCGCGATGCCGTCGGCGGCCAGCTCCCAGGCGGTCAGCCGGGAGCCTTGTAGCAGCGGTCTGGTTTCGTCGACGTAGACGACCTCCAGTACGCCGCGGTGGTGCAGCTGTCGGATGATGCCCAGCGCGGTGCCGTAGGCGGCGGTGGCCAGGGATCCGGTGTTGCAGTGGGTGAGCACCCGCAGGGGGCGCTGTGACACGTGGGCCAGGATCCAGTCGGCGCCCTGCACACCGATCAGGCGATTGGCCGCTTCGTCTTCGGCAAGAATGCTCAACGCCTCCTTGAGCACCGCGGCGGGGCCCTCGGCCAGCCGGGCGCGGACTCGGTCGACACCACGAGCCAGGTTCACCGCCGTGGGACGGGCTTGCCGGAGGCGTTCGATCCCGGCGAAGGTGCTGTCCTGGGACCACCCCTCCCGCTGGGCTTGCGCCAGAGCCAGGACCACCCCCAGGCCGCCGACCGCGCCCAGCGCCGGTGCTCCGCGTACGGCCAGCCGCTGAATCGCACTAATCAGGTCGTCGATCTTGTCAATGGTCAGCACCGTCAGCTGGCTGGGCAGCGCGGTCTGATCGATGATCTGGATGGCGCTGCCCGTCCAAGTGATGGCCCGAGGTGGATCCGTCATGCTCGCTCCTTTCCCGAGAAATCCACCGCGTGCGCCGCGATGGGCGGGGTTGCGCTCACGGTGTGGTGGGCGGGACGGTCCGGCCTAAATACCGTGCGGGGTCGGTCAGCCCAGCGAAGGCGGTGGTCCCCGCTCACCTTCAACTACTATCTACGTACAGAGACAGTAGATGATGGAGGGATTCAGTGCCCACAAGCTGGCGACGTTCGCCCCCCGCAGCCGGACTGGGGACAGTCCTGGCGAGCGCGACACCCGCAGCAAACCTCGCGATCACTCATCCCCCGCCACGGCACCCACGGGCAGGCGATGGGGTAAGGGGCGCGCCGAGGGGAATCTGCCTGTGGGCGGGGGACTGCTGCCCTGGGTGAGGGGCGTTGGTCCCTGGCGACGCCGAGTGTGAGGGGCGAAGGTGATCAATAAGACGCCGTACCGCAGGTCGGAGCTGTCATGATCGGTGTGTGAGAAGGGTGTACGACGATGATGAACGGGTGGATGTTCGGCTGGATGTGGATCTGGCCACTGATTCTGCTGGCCAGTCTGGTGCTGGTGGTGGTGGGGCTGGTGTGGCTGGTGTCGGGCCGCTGGTCGGGAGCGGGTGATATGGGACGGTCGGCTCGGCGGATTCTGGATGAGCGCTATGCCCGGGGGGAGATCGACGAGGAGGAATACCAGCGTCGCCGGGCCGCGCTGCGATGACGGAGTCCTCCCTCAGCCGCCGCCGCGCCCTGGGCCTGATCGCCCTGGGCACGGTCGGCGTGGCGGCAGCCACCACCGGGTGGGTCTCGGGCCTGGGTGCCCCGGTCAGCGGCCGGCTCCAGGCGGGCACCGAGGGTCAGCTGCTGACCCAGCCGGCGCTGCTGGCCAGCCGGGCCGGTGGGCTGGATGTGGAGCTGACCGCGGCGCCCGGGGTGAGGCTGGCGGGGCGGGATACTGCCGCGCTTGGGTTCAACGGCAGCTCACCCGGGCCCACGCTGCGCGTGGCGCCGGGGGATCTGCTGCGGGTCCGGTTGACCAATCACCTGCCCACGCCGACCAACCTGCACCTGCACGGCGTGCACGTCTCGCCCCAGGGAAACGGGGACAATCCGTTCGTCAATATCGCGCCGGGCGCGGTGTTCGACTACGCCTACCGCATTCCCGCTGATCACCCGACTGGCACCTTCTGGTATCACCCGCACCGTCATGGCCACGTGGCCGATCAACTGTTCGGGGGATTAGCGGGAGCGCTGCTCGTTGAGCGCGGCCAGGACCTGGCGGTGGCCGAGGACCGGGTGCTGCTGGTCACCGACACCACCCTGGATCCCGCCGGGCAGGCCGTGCCGGTGGGCGCGATGGCCAAGATGATGGGCCGGCAGGGCCAGCTGGTGCTGGTCAACGGCCAGTACCAACCCGTGATCCCGGCCGCACCAGGGGCAGCGCAGCGCTGGCGGATCATCAATGCCTGCACCTCCCGGGTGCTGGCGCTGCGCGTCGAGCAACACCCGCTGACCCAGATCGCCCACGACGGGGTGTTCTTGGCTGCCCCCGTCGATCGCGACCAGGCCGTGCTCGCCCCCGGCAACCGAGCCGATGTGATCATTCGCCCCACCCGCGGGGGGCGCTACTTGCTGGTTACCGACCCGTATGACACCGGCATGATGGGCATGATGGGGTCGGGCCGGGCCCGCGGACCGATCACCCTCGCCACCGTCACAGTGCAGGGACCGGCACAGTCCTTGCCGCCGCTCCCGGCGGCCCTGCCCACCCCGGCGCTGCCCCGGGGACCCGTCGACCGGCAACGCCAACTCACCTTCGCCATGGGCATGGGGATGGGCATGACGAATCGGGGGGATCGCGGTGCGGGCGGTCCCGGCGGCTCGGGGATGGGCGGGATGGGAATGATGAGCTTCACCATCGACGGACGGGTCTTCGACGAACGCCGCGATGACCAGACAGTGCGTTTGGGCAGCACCGAGGACTGGACCATCACCAACACCAGCCCGATGGATCACCCCTTCCACCTACATGTGTGGCGCTTTCACGTGCTCGCTGCCAGCAGCGCCACACCGCCTACCGCCACCTGGCAGGATGTCGTGACCGTCCCCGCGCGCGGCTGGGTTCGCGTGCGCATCCCCTTCACCGACTATCCCGGCCGCAGCGTCTACCACTGCCACACCGCCGATCACGAAGACGCCGGCATGATGGGCACCGTCAACGTCACGACCTAGAGCACCGGGTGACCATCACCTAGCCGGCCGGGTAGGCCTACGGACAGACACCCACTGGGCACATGGCGTAACCTTGACCGGCGTGAGCAGCGCGCACCACCGTGCCCCAACCGGGCGGGGTCTCCTGGTGCGGCTTGTTGCCGTGGTTGCCGTGCTGATCGGCGTGGTGGTCTTGCAGGGGCCACGCTGCTTTGACGGCATGATCGCTGCCATGGCGTTGGGTATCCATGCCGCAAGCCCTGTCGCGGCGGACGTGCCCGCGGTCGACTGTGGCCCCACCATGACGATGACCGCGGTCATCACCCCGCCGCAGCACACCGCTGCGCGGTGCACGGCTGACCACCCGCCCGGCGACCCTGCCCGCGGTGCAAGCCACTCTTCGGGTCTGGATGACCCCAGTGGCGTGCTCGGGTCCTGCCTGGCGTTGGTGGTGACTGTTCTAGCCGCCATCGCCGCCGTGGATCTTCGCTGGATACGAAGCTTTCTGCGCCCGCGTGCACGCGGGCGCAAAACCCGGGTGTGCGCGGTTGGTCTGCACGCTCCGAGCCTGACGCAACTCTGCCTGCTGCGGATATAGGAGAAGTCTGCCCCCGTTGCGGTGCCGTGCCGATGTGGGTGGCGTGGTGCCGTGCGGCCCGGACTGCGGGCCCCGTGCTGATGCGACTTCCCCTTTCCTTTTCCGTAGGAGGCATTTCGTGAACCTTGCTGCCGTGTTGGTCACCGGCCTGTTCGCCGGTGGCGTGTCCTGCGCTGCCGTGCAGGGCGGCTTGCTCACCGGGCTGATCACCCGCCAACACACCACCACCGCGACACTCGCTGCCGCGGGCGGAACCCTCAAAGCCGACAACATCCACAGCCACCGCCCCGGTACGACGGTGTCGGCGCAAACCGTGCAGGGACTCAGCGGGCGTGGCCAGCTCGGCGACGACCTCGCCCCGGTCGGCGGGTTTTTGGCCGGCAAGCTGGTCGCGCACACCGCGTTTGGGGCGCTGCTGGGCGGCCTGGGTGGCGCGGTCGCGCTGTCGGTGGGTACCCGGACCGTGGTGCAGATCGGCGCCGGCCTGCTGATCCTTATCTTCGGCCTGGCCCAGCTGGGGGTGCCCGGGTTC